>JAZLLD010000034.1:0-52133 GCA_045597945.1 Bacteroidales bacterium | reverse complement strand
GTAAGGTGATTATATCTTCTCATAATTCAACACAAAAGTAGTCATTTTACCTGAGAGCACCAAATTTCGGTGCTCTTTTTTTTCTACTTAGTGTTGCACTTGTAACTAGAATTTAGGAAATAGCCCTCAGCACCGAAATCTCTGCCCACACGGAAACTTGGACGAACATGCCGTGAAACATCGCCCTCCGGCCGTTCCACGGAGCGAAGCCACACTGGAGCCACACTGGAGTTACAGCGGAGCTACTCATTTCTTGCCCAATTGCCACTTTGGCATTTTGTGGCAACCGCTTTTTCGGCGGCAAAAAACCGGCCAACTTTTTCAGCCGGCACTCTCCAATAATTCGCCAAATCACATCACCAGCCAGGCCGGCACAAACCGAGCAGAAGAAACTGATAATTACAAATTTAGCAACGCAGCACCAATCCAAACAGCTTCATTTGCCGAAATAGCGGCCTGGCAAATGTGGCGAAGTTGCAATTTATAAATACGATTATTGAGAAAAAATTTGTATCTTTGCAATTTGTATTGAATCTTAGGAAGAAGGATTAGAAGTATGTTGCTGACTGAATTTTATGGCAAATCGAAGATTGTGGCAGAGCTTGATGAGCTGCTGCTGAAGGGTTGCGACCGCATCCATGTGGACGGCATGGTGGGTTCGATGACGGCTGCCGTGGCCTCGGCCCTGGCCGTGAAACGCAGCGACCGCTGCCATCTGCTGATTGCCGGCTCAAAGGAGGAGGCATACTATCTGCTGAACGACATTGAGACCATGCTGGATGAAACCGAGTATGACTTGGAGATGAAGCGCGCGTTGCTGTTTCCTTCCTCCTACCGGAAGCCCCGCAAAGTACAGTCGGTTGACAAGCATGAGGATTTTTTTGAGACCGACAACGCCAACATCATGCAGCGCAGCGAGGTAATCAAGCAGATGAACTCTGGCCGCAACATGCTGATTGTCACCTACCCCGAGGCTCTTTATGAGAAAGTGGCATCCAGCCGCACCCTGACCCGCAACACCCTGCGAATTGCCAAGGGAGCACACATGGAGATGGATCATGTGATGGAAGTGCTGCAAGACTATGACTTCGAGCATGTTGACATTGTTGTAGAGCCCGGACAGTTTGCGCTGAGAGGCGGCATCATCGATGTGTTCTCCTTCGCCAACGAACAGCCTTATAGAATTGAGTTTTTTGACGACGAGGTGGAATCGCTGCGCACTTTTGACCCAGTTACACAGCTGTCGGTGAGGCAGTTCGACCAAATCAGCATCCTGCCCAACATGGAGCGAAGAGCCAAGGACGAGGTGGAGATTGAGGAGAAAGTGCCGCTACTGAGTTATTTTGGAAGCAACGACATCGTGTGGATGCAAGGGCTGATGATGATGAGCGAGAAGATTGAAAGCCTTTTTGCCAAAACCGGCAAGGACGAAGAATACTATTGCTCGGCCAACGAGTTTCTGAAATCGCTGCTGAGATGCCGCATCGTGGAGGTCGGAACAAGCAGCTATTTCTCTAAATCAGAGAAGATTACCACCGAATCAACCCTGCAACCGGCGTTCAACAAACAGTTCAACATGCTGATTGAAACGCTGAGGGAATACCGGGAGCGAGGCTACAGGATGCTGGTCACCGTGGCCAACGAGAAGCAGCAGCACCGACTGGAGAAGGTGTTTGCAAGCGCCGGCACCGAGGCCGACGCGCTGGCCATAGCCAAGGGCAAGGGCGTGACGCTGAACAATCCGTTCACCAAAATCGAGTATCTGCAATGTCAAATCAATCACGGCTTTGTGGACAATGTGGAGCACCTAATGTGTTTTACCGACCACGAGATTTTTGAACGATACCACAAATATACTGTCCGCGACCTGCGCGACAACCACCAAGCCCTGACTCTGAAGGAGTTGATGGAGCTGAAACCAGGCGACTATGTGACCCACATCGACTACGGCGTTGGGCGGTTCAGCGGCCTGGAGAAGATTACCAACAACGGCCACACGCAGGAGGTAATCAGACTTGTATATAAAAATAATGATACATTATATATAAGCATTCACGGCCTCCATAAAATCAGCCGCTATGTGGGCAAGGAGGGTTCTGCTCCCACACTTAACCGACTGGGTAGCAATACCTGGCAGGTGCTGAAGCAGAAGACCAAGAAGCAGGTGAAGGATATTGCCAAGGACTTGATAGCCTTGTATGCCAAGCGCAAAGCCTCAAAGGGTTTTGCCTACAGCGCAGACAGTTATCTGCAAGAGCAGCTAGAGGCCTCGTTCTACTATGAGGACACACCGGACCAACTGAAAGCCACGCAGGATGTGAAGCACGACATGGAAGGCAGTTCACCGATGGACCGCCTGGTGTGCGGCGATGTGGGATTCGGCAAGACCGAGGTGGCCGTGAGGGCAGCATTCAAAGCCGTGTGCGACTCAAAGCAAGTGGCTGTGCTTGTGCCAAATACGATTTTGGCATTTCAGCACTACAACACCTTCAAAGAGCGACTGGCCGGAATGCCGGTGAATATCGACTATCTGAACCGATTCCGCACTACAAAAGAGAAGAACGCCATCTACAAAAAGGTGGAAGAGGGCAAGATCGACATTCTTATCGGCACACATGCAATCACGAACAAGAATTTGAAATTCAAGGATCTGGGATTGCTGATTATTGACGAGGAACAGAAATTCGGCGTGGCTGCCAAAGAGAAATTGCGCCAGATGAAGGTGAATGTGGACTGCCTGACGATGACGGCAACCCCAATACCTAGAACGCTGCAGTTCTCGCTGATGGGAGCACGCGACCTGAGTGTGATTCGCACCGCGCCACCCAACCGGCAACCTATTCAGACTGAGTTGTGTAACTTTGACGAGGAGATTATCCGCGATGCGATACGCTACGAACTTTCGCGCGGAGGCCAGGCCTTCTTTATCAGCAACCGCGTGGAAAATCTGCCCGAGATGGCCGGCCTGGTAAGCCGACTGATACCGGATGCCAAAGTGGGCATTGCACACGGCCAGATGGACGGCAAAGAGGTGGAGAAGACCATGATGCTGTTTCTGGAAGGAGAAATCGACATCCTTGTGGCCACTTCGCTGATTGAGAACGGTTTGGATATTCCGAATGCCAACACAATGATTATCAATAACGCCCAGAATTTCGGCTTGAGCGACCTGCACCAAATGCGTGGCCGAGTGGGCAGAAGCAACAAGAAGGCTTTCTGCTATTTGATGGTTCCGTCGTTCAGTGTGCTGACCGAAGAGGCTCAGAAACGCCTGCGGGCCATTGAGGAATTCAGCACCATCGGCAGCGGCTTGAATATTGCCATGCGAGACTTGGATATCCGCGGTGCCGGAAATATCCTAGGTGCGGAACAGAGCGGTTTTATCAGCGATATCGGCTATGACATGTACCACAAGATTCTGAACGAAGCCATTGATGAGCTGAAAGAGACTGAATTCAAGGAACTTTTCCAACAGGAGGCCGAGGAGAAGCAGGAGTATGTGAGAGAGTGCGTGATTGAGACAGACCTGGAGGTGCTGCTGCCAGACAGCTATGTGACTTCGGTGAGCGAAAGACTGCTGCTATACAAAGAGTTGAACGACCTGAGCACTGAGGAGGAACTGGACCAATACAGAGAGCGACTGACCGACCGCTTTGGCGCAATCCCCAAGCCAACACAGGAACTGATAAAGACCATCACCATGCGGCGTATGGCCAAGGAGTTCGGCATTGAGAAGCTGGTGCTGAAGCAGCAAAAGCTGGTCTGCCATTTCTCTGCCAACCAGGACAATCCATTCTACAAGTCGAGGAATTTCCAACGAATGATTATTTATGCTCAAAACCATCCCACCGAAGTGCACTTGCGCGAGACACATGAGAGACTGACGCTGGTTTGCGACAATATAGTGAGCATCGGCGATGCTATTGAAAGGATTGAGGAAATGGTTGGTAGAAAAAAGGCAGTTGAAAGCTGAGAATGATGAGATTGCATGATTTCCGCAGACCTTAAAAACCGAGAAAACACCCTTCGCAACAAAAAAAATATCACTTGCACACAATAAAAAGCAATATTTGAGGTTTATTATACAATTTTTATTGGCTAACAAACACTAATATCAAAGAAAAAACAATTAAAAACATCTTATACTATGAAGAAACTGTTTTTATTATGCCTCTTCGCCGTGATGACTATCGGCGCAGTGAGAGCACAGGAAGTCAAGAAAGATGCAACTGAACCCATGCACGGCCCGAAGATTACCTTCGCAGAGCGCGAGCACAACTACGGCACCATCCAGAAGGGCGGCGACGGCAATTGCGCCTTCACCTTCACCAACACCGGTGACGAGCCTCTGATTCTCTCGAATGTACGCGCAAGCTGCGGCTGCACCACTCCTAAGTGGACCCAGAAGCCTGTCATGCCCGGCAAAACCGGCGAAATCGGCGTTCGCTACAACACCAACAACACCGGCGGATTCACCAAGACCGTCACCATCACTTCCAACGCCATCAACGAACCTCGCGTGGTTGTGAAGATCAAAGGTAACGTAGTTGCTGCTGCCCAGGTCAACTAAGACATTGAATAATAGACTGCAATTTATGATTTGTGAGAAAAACTCATGAATCATAAATTGTAGTCTACGCACATATCATTTGAAAACAAATAATTAATAATTATCTAATTAAAAATTATATGCCTAGCATTTCTAAGAAGGGAATGGAACTTCCCCAGTCTGCAATCCGCAAACTCATACCTTATTCCGACGCAGCTAAAGCTCGTGGAACCAAAGTGATTCACCTTAACATCGGCCAGCCCGATATCGAGACCCCCAAGGGTGCCCTCAAGACCTTGGCAGAGACCGAGATCGGCGTTCTTGCCTATGCTCCCTCCAATGGTAACCTCTCCTACCGCAAGAAGCTTGTAGAATACTACAAACGCAACAATATCAACATCAACGAGAACGAAATCATCGTCACCTGCGGTGGTTCCGAGGCTCTTCAGTTTGCTTTCACCGTATGCCTCAACCCTGGTGAGGAAATCCTCATCCCCGAGCCTTACTATGCAAACTACAACACTTTCGCTATGCTCAGCGACAGCCAGATCAAGACCATTCCTTCTTCCATCAAGAATGGTTTCGCTCTGCCTCCTATCGAGGAATTTGAGAAGGCTATCACTCCCAAGACCCGCGCTATCATGATCTGCAACCCCAACAACCCCACCGGTTACCTCTACACCAAAGAGGAACTCATGAAGGTTGCTGAAATCGTGAAGAAGCACGACCTCTTCCTCTTCGCTGACGAGGTTTATCGCGAATTCTGCTACGACGGCAATGAGCACTTCAGCGTAATGCAGCTCGAGGGCATCGAACAGAATGTCATCCTCCTCGACTCTGTTTCCAAGCGTTACAGCGCTTGCGGTGCACGTATCGGCACCCTCATTTCCCACAACAAGGAAGTTGTCACCGCCGCTATGCGCATGGCTATGGCCCGTCTGTCTCCTCCTAGCTTCGGCCAGATTTTCAGCGAGGCAGCTATCGATACTCCCAAGGAGTACTTCGACGCTGTTAGCAAAGAGTATGTTGCTCGCCGCAATGTCCTCATCGAAGGCCTCAACAAAATCCCTGGTGTCTTCTGCCCCACTCCTAAAGGTGCTTTCTACACCGTGGCAGAGTTCCCCATCGACGACTCCGATAAGTTCTGCCAGTGGCTGCTGACCGACTTCAGCTACAACGGCGAGACCGTCATGATGGCTCCCGCTACCGGATTCTATGTAAATCCTGAAGACGGCAAGCGCCAGGCTCGTATCACCTATTGCCTCTGCATCGACGACCTCAAGCGCGCCCTCAAGTGCCTTGAAGAGGCTCTGAAGGTTTATCCCGGCCGCATCTAATCGATTCATATCACACAAAAGGGTGGTGCCGAACAAACGACACTACCCTTTTTTAGATTGAATCAATCAAATTCATCCAACGACACCGCTCCAACCCACGCATTATGGAAGACCGACAACAACGCCGACAACAAATCATTCAAGCCTGCCTAGACTTGCAGCAACATGTGGCCGCCACTGCTAAGCACGAGATGGATTCCGCCCAACAGCAGAGCAACGAGTATGGTCCCAATGTGGACCGCTACGACGCTTATCGCACCAAACTCATGCGCAACAGAGATATGTTCGCCAAACAACTCTCCATTGCCAACGCCAGCATCCGAGTGTTACAAGAGTTGCAGCGCGTCCAGCCGATGAGCATTGCCGACCACGGTGCCATTGTCATCACCAACAAACAGAACTTCTTTCTCAGTGCCGGCATAGGGAAATTCCTCGTGCCTTATCAGTCTCCGGAAAACGTTCCCCAGCAGGTCTTCTTCGCCATCTCAGCACAAACGCCCATTTACATGGCCCTTAAAGGCAAGCACGTTGGCAACACTATCACTTTTAACGGCACAACACAAGAAATCGTGGAGATACTCTAACTGTATGGAGGCATCGGCCTCAAAAACGAGAGTTACTAAAAAGCACATAAACCGAAGTGCTATTGCCTTTGGCACAGAATTTCCCAAGTCAGGGCGAAAACCTTGTGAAACACCGTCAAAGCTAGTGTTTCACGAACGGGCTTACAACGGGTCTACAACGGAGTTACTACGGCCCCACCTTTTTCTAAGCCAAATGGCACTTTAGCCATTGCAAAATATACGATTTGTCCAACCCAGTATTGTGGCATTTGTAGAGGACTGACTCGAAATTGGAACAAACATTCGCACTCCACATGAGGCTTGTCTCCTCACTGAGCAACAGTACTCCACATGAAGAATAAGGATGAATATATTTACAAAAATGCAGAAAACAAAAAGTTTTTTTTGCTATTTGGAAAAAACTTTGTATCTTTGCAAAACCAAAGAGTTGAGGAGGAAATGACGCAAATCATTGATACCCAACTGGAGAGGTGGCAGAGTGGTCGATTGCGACGGTCTTGAAAACCGCTGACCTGCGAGGGTCCGGGGGTTCGAATCCCTCCCTCTCCGCTAGAAGCAGTTCCTATGAACTGCTTTTTTTATTACAATCTAACCAACTTGGATAACAAAAAACATCTGCTCTTTCTTGTCGAGATATTTGCCAAAGTTTTATTCAGTCAATAGATTCTGAGTCATATGACATCCACATTCTTCCCACAAAACACCGCTCCAGCTTATCAACTCAAAATTCGAACGCAATATACTTAACTCCTGCACATTGACCAAGAAAATATGATGTTACTTTCAGCACTTCATATCTATCGCTGCCGATAGTAATAACATTGGATAAATCCAATCGATACTCTCTATAACAATTATCCGCTATTTGAGAGAACAAACTATCACAATCCTCAATCAATCTCCATGTTTGATAGACACAAGCACACACATTTTCGACATCATAAAGTCCTTCAAGCCGGCTATTACTACTTGGAAAGACTAATTCATCTGGCGTCAATATTGTGTCACATCCGCGATGGATACCAGAATCCTATTATCCAAATCATTCAAAACAACAAAGCCCGGAGTATTCCCCAGGCTTTATTAATTTCTGCGACAGCTCTTTTATGAGAAATCCATCGAAAATGGATGCTGCTATAAACCAGGTGACTAGCTGTTTTTTGGCAAATTCTTACAGAGCTCTTTGAATTCGGTTCTGAAACCTTGCTGTGTGGGCAGTTGGAAGCCGATGAACATGCCTCGCGAGTTGCCTTCAACAACTACCCAACCATCATCGGTCAGCGCCAAATCCCAACCCACAAACGGACAGCCCGGGAGCACTTGCGACAGTTCTTTTGCAAGAGATAAAGCCTCCTCCCATCTTGGGACCTGGAACCCAATCAGTTCATGACCGGTATCGGGATGTTTCTCATAAGACACACCCATTTCATCCCTAACAGCAATAATTTTGCCGGTGCCGAGATCCAATGCGCAAATGAGACCACCTTGGCCACCATTATCAACCACTTTGCCTCCTCGACCTATACGCATGAATGGACGAACAATCTTGACTCCATCCTTTTGCAAAAAAGTAGTCAACCTAATGGTATTTACAGACAATGGATATAGTGATGAAAGTTCAGCGCACTGAACAATCAATTCTTCAGCAATGATGCCATTGGGATAGTTGGTCAAGAGGCTTTTGGCCTTATTCTCATCAACATTCGCGACAATTTGAACGCCCAAGCCCAATGATGAATCAATAGGTTTGATGATAAACCTATCATGTTTCTGGGCAAATTCCATCAACCGCACACCATCCTGTTCCCAAGAAACCACTTTGCAAACCTCGCGTTTAAAATACTGTTTATACTGGGTATAGGTATTGAACTTATCGGTAAAAAGTTCATGATACTTTTCCGGATTCACGATTTTATAGAAATAGCATCGCTGCACATCAGGAACAAACTCTTTACGCTGTTTATGATTGCAAGACTCAAAATTCATCATGAAGAATTCGCTAAAGCTCCATCCATAACGGATGTAAGCATAGCGCATTCTGCGCTTCAAGCGACTACGTTCATTTGCAGAAATATTGTTTCCGCAATAGCAATCAATCGCCTCATCACGATGAGAACCCTTGTGACGGAAATAATATAAGTATAAAGTATCTAAGCCAGAGCCTTCGAGTAACTGATGGAGTGAGAATTTCATATCTTAATTATATTTGATAACATCTACATGACGATAAAGTACATTTTCAATCAAGTAAAGAAACATGGAATAATCTGTACATATAATAGTCAACTCTATTTACGAAACATATGATAAAGACGTGAGAAGAACATGCTCTTTTTCTTTATTGACAACAACCGAGCAAACATAGTGGGCTTTACACCCTTTTCATTCATCAAATCATACAACTCAGAATAAAACGCATTGGACTTTCTGAATGCTAATACCTTAGCAATAAAATGATCTTTATTATTTCTATAAAAATCGAGATCAAATAGGTTCTCGTATTCATCCAACTTGCCCAATAAATCCAGAGCTAATATGGTACGAAGGCACTTGTCACACTTACCGCAATTCTTATGCTTTTTCTCTTTGAAATATTTATCTGATTGAACATCGCCCAAAGCCCATTGGCCAGACCAACATACATCCAAATACTTTGTGGTGATGGGGTACTGGCTTATGAATTCAGTTTTTTCGACGCGGGTCATTGCTGGAGAAGAAAAAATTATCTCCATATTGTTTGTCGAAAGAGAAGAAGCATACGCTACTTGAGCATACGCATCATCATTTGTATCCAGTTTGAAATACTCTATCGAATAAGAAGAGGCAAAGACATATTTCGAGAATAATTTCTGGAGCGTCAATGCACAGCTGATTGTACGCAATAGCACAGTCTGGACTATAGAAAAACCGCTGCCAAAGTACAATTCGTTGATGTTGCTATCAACTGCCAAGATAGGCAGATTAACCTCATGAGAGAATTCCTGGAGACTCTGTATAGTCTCATTAAAGAAACGTCTTGTACCTTCCACATCTTTGTATCCTAATTGGCCGCTATTAAACAATGTCAAATGAGTAACACGGTATTCCTCAGGCACATCTGGACCATAATGCTGGAGGAAAGATGCGAAAGAGTCAATCCCCAGCGAGCAGCAACAGCCCAACCCGGAACCATTATATGCGATATGAGGGTCCGGATGCGACTTGATGGTTACCTGCCTCAATTCCGGGTTCTGTTTGGCATAGATAGGCTGCACCGTTTTGTTCAAATTGAACAATAATTTGCTTGACACAGGTGCCTCTACGGCAATATCTTGACCGGATTTCATGGCCAACATCAACACCGCCAACACAAATGCATCGGCATAATCGGAGCAAAGAAATTCGCCAAACACATTATCAACAGAATACCACAGAGGGAATATTTTATTGTCGAATTCTATGTCCGCCTTGAGATAGGTTGTTGCCTCCTTTTTCTCAATAAATGGATGTCCTATTCTTATCATATTTATTTTGATTTAAAATATGCTCGAGAGATTTTCTTATCAATTAGTTTGACAATGCTACTATTCGTAACAAAACTATTCTTTGCAACGCCCTGGAAAAATGATACAAAATTCTTATAGAAAGGTCCATACAGACATTGATATGACTGAAAATCCGTTCTACCCAGATTCAATTCAATTAATACCGGATCGCCTTGTTGATCGATTGCGTAATCCCACGAAATAATCTTTGCCGTATGGGCAAATCTTGGTGCTAATTTCTCTGCAATTTCTAGACACTTATCATAATTCGGTATTATTCTTTCTCCAAGATTTAATGTTGCAACACGCTGCCAATGATCTCTAACCTTATTACTGATACGCCCATCAGCATCAACACCTGCATAATACCCACCTGAAGAGATGTTATCAATCACCATTCCCGAACCTCCTAAACGCGTGAACGACTGAGGGAAAACATGAACATGCCCATCAACAATCAGCGATTGGATTCGTATTGTATTGCAACTTGACTCATTCGATAAAGACATGATTGGATGTTGCTCAACCAATTCTTGCAAGATATAATTCTCACCAGAAGTCAGTGTTTTTTTCAAAATCTCAGATGTATCATGCGCGGCATCCCAAACAAAAATACCACTTCCTCCACAACTGATAGTTGCCGGCTTTACAATCACCCTGCCCACCTTCTGGCACATTACCAGACATGTCTCAAAATCAACAACACCATACTTTGAATCCAAACACATTCCTGAAACAAATCGTGCCACAGTGCGAGGCTGCTTTACGTCTGGCATTAACAAATCATAGAGGTTTTTATCATCAAGTGTGTCTGCCCCTGTTGGACTTACCAACTGGGGATCAACGTATGCCAACCAGAAATCAAGCGGAAGAAACCACGCAATTTCTGTCCCCACTTCCGGATGAATGAAATTATAGAATTCAAACCATCGTGGGTCAAACGTACCCTTATAACTGCCCCATACAGCATCAACAGCACTAAGTTGCTCTTGACTTAGAGGCTTCAAATCGGCATGTTCCAAACTACTTATCAGCAATTCGTTAGCAATCGAAAGCCGATATTTTTTCAGAACAAAAAGTCTATTAATCTGATATATATATTGCTTAAACTTCATAGCATCCCTTATTCTAATTTTGTCAAAATCGCCTTACGCCACTCATTAGATGGACGCAAATACTTGGACAATAATATCCTACGAAACATTGGATACAGTCCTGAAACCATCGCCAGATACCAAATTTTATTTCGGTAACTGCTCGGATGCTCTTTGGACCCCCAGAACATGACTTTATTCAATTCAGGGAACGTATTTTTCCACAACTTGCGATACTTGGGCTTGTCTGTTATCTCGGCAAGCTGGTTGCGGACGCCCATCTTACAACTTGTGATTCCCTTTTCATATTTTTGAGAAACTCCTTGGCGTTCAAGGAAATCAAACAAGATTGCCGCATTCTCAACATACTGAAGATATAGCTTCACCAACGATTGCTCATCCCGCATCCTAGTTATTGACTTCGGATTGAACCGGTAATGATACAACACTTTCGGCAAGTAGGCCACTTTTTGGGCAAAAAACATCAAGACCGAACTAGTCACAACATCTTCTGCTAAACCTTGCGTCGGCCATACGAGACCCTCATTCTCCAAAAGCGAACGCCTGAACAGACGGAACCACACATTCGGATATGCATCCCTGTTTATCATTTCATCCTTTAAGTTCTCACCATTTCCTACCACACCATTAGGTGCTGTGTTAACGACAAACGACCCTGACCTACCATATTGACAAAAATCGCAAAGCACCACATCGGCATCGCACTCCTGGGCTTTGGCGTAAAGATCCTCCGCCATTGTCACCTCAATAAAATCATCACTGTCAACAAAGAGAAAATATTCGCCAGTAGCCTTTTTAACACCATTCCAACGAGTTTTTGCCAATCCACTATTTACAGTATTCCGCAGTACTTTGACTTGAGATTTACGCGATGGATATTGTTCGAGAACCCCAAGCATAATCTCTATGCTATTATCTGGAGTACAGTCATCTACAAATACTATTTCTAGATCTTCCATCGTTTGGCCGAATACCGAGTGAGCGCATTGCTCAATGCATTCAGCCACACCATAGACCGGCAAAATAATACTTACTTTAGGCATACTATTCTAACATGTTTTTATCTTCACTTGCTTTCAAATGCATGTATATGCGGCATTCTCCTCCAAATAACAAATCTAGACATTCCTCAAATATGAAAATCCGAATAAATCACCCTCAGCACATCAAAAAAACTTCCACAAACACCGTAAACAACAATATACCAGCAACATGCACTTACACCATTGGGGACATTAGCCACAATAATGCAGAAACAAAGATACGATTATTTTTTTATATATTGAACTTTATTTTTGTATTAATAGCATATTTCCCGCATTAACCAGAGACAAGTAATTACAATACACACACTTGCAGCAGAAACAATTTCCGATTGAGGATGTTTTCCAAAACTAGTGACTGGACCCGATTTTTTTTCGCCTAATCACGGATGAAGGCGGTTTGAAAGGCCGCCTCCTGGAGCGAGCTTACACTGGGTCTTCACTGGGCTTACTGCGGGACTGCAAAATTTCGGCCAAACCCCAGTTTAGCACATTTTAACTGAGAACATCTTCCATTTTTTTTGAGAAGTCGGCAAAATTTCGTAATTTTGCAATTTGAAGAAACGTGAATCCCTAACGACAATTAACAATTAGTCACTCCATTACTGCAGCTCGCAACACACCGCTGACTGCCCAAAATGCGATATGACTGCTTTTTGACAATATTTGAGATGATAAAGAATGTGATTTTCGACCTTTGCGGTCCGCTGATTACCATAGATGTCAACCTGATTGACAAGCGTTTGCATGAGCTTGGCGTGCGCTCACAGACCGGTTACCACGACTTGCACGATGCCGGGCTCATCAAGCAATACGATGCCGGACTCATCAGTCCCGAGGACTTTGCCACCGAAGCGCGAAAAGTGCTTGGCAACGAACTGACTCCGCAGGTTTTATGGGATGCCTGGAATGCGGTGGTCACGGGATTTGACCTGACCCATGTGGACACCGTTCGCCGCTTGAAATCAGCCGGATACAAGACTTTTGTACTCAGCAACAGCGATGTGGTGAACGCCGAATATTTCTGCCAATACATGAACCAGTGTGCCGGAATCGATTTCACCAGAGAGTGTTTCACCGAGGTGTTCTTCTCCTACCAACTCAAGTGCCGCAAACCCGATACGGAAATCTTTGAAAAGATTCTCCACAAGCACAACTTGCTGGCCAGCGAAACTTTGTTCATTGACGACAGCCGGAAGAACTGCCTTGGAGCAGAAAAAGCCGGCCTCCAGACTCATTATTTAGCCAATTGCGAACAGATTGAAGACGTCGTTGAATTTCTGATTAACAATCCAGTATGAACCAAGAGCTGATAGAGAAAGCCTTACGAATTATGATGGACGCACACGAAGGCCAATGCGACTTAGACGGTCGTGCCGCGGTGCTTCATCCGCTGACAGTCGGGCAGCTCGGAAGTACCGATGAGGCCATGGTTGTGGGTTGGCTTCACGACGTGGTGGAAGACTGCCCAGAATGGGATTTCTCAAAGTTGGAATCGGCCGGTTTTGGCAAGGATGTAACCGATGCAATCCGCTTACTGACACACGACCCTGAAGTGCCTTATCTTGAATATGTGGCCCAGATAATAGCATCAGGGAATAAGATTGCGCAAGAGGTGAAAATGAACGACTTGCGCCACAATCTTTCTCGCGGCATGGCCGGAAACCACCAACGCTTGGTCAAGAAGCATTCAGCGGCCAAAGAATTGTTCGTCGAGGCCGGAATTTGGCAGGATGCAATTGTCTAATGCAAAACAACTTGCGCATATTTATATTATTTTATTTTGATATATAAATAAAAAGATGTATCTTTGCAACATGAAAGAATATGTGCATAAGGTAAAATACTACGAGTGCGACCGAATGGGTATCACTCACCATAGCAATTACATACGTTTCATGGAGGAGGCCCGCGTGGACCTGCTCGACCAGCTGGGCTACGGCTTTGAAAAGATGGAAGCCGACGGCGTGGTTTCGCCCGTGACGGAGGTAAATTGCGTATACAAGAAAACCACCACTTTCCAAGACGAAATCAGCATTGAGGTGAAACTGGTGAAAGTTTCCGCACTGAAATTCTCCTTTGCCTACATTGGAAGGAAAGACGGCGATGTGGTTTTTGAAGGCATGAGCACCCACTGCCTCATGGAGAACGGCCGACCCGTGGTGCTAAAAAACCGCTACCCTAAACTGTTTGAAATAAAGGAGGACTAATGGCTGTTTTCCAAGATTCCCCAACTGAGCCCAACACGCCTATCGCAACCGAAAGTGAGGACAGATTCGCTGCCAAGTCATCACGCAAATGCATCGTAGTGGCTGCCGCCGCCATCCTTGATGGCAAAAAACTCATGGCGGCTCAGCGCGGTTACGGCAAATGGGAAGGTTGGTGGGAGTTCCCCGGAGGGAAACTGGAACCCGGCGAGAAAGCCGACGACGCATTGCGCAGAGAACTTCGCGAAGAGATGGATACCGAAATTGAAGTGGACCAATTCTACCGCACAATCGTTTACGACTACGAGGAGTTCAACATGACCATGCACCTCTTTCTCTGCCATTTAAAGAGCAACGACTTCACGCTCAAAGAGCACAAGAGCATGCGCTGGCTGAGACAAGACGAACTTGAAGAAGTAAAATGGCTTCCTGCCGATGTGGAACTGATTAGCGAATGGGTCAGCAATGGTCTGCCCCAACCTGAATAGCAAGCCACCAAATCTAACAATTGACACAAAACTAACTGATAATGACTACCAACGACAATAAAAGTGTGATTTTGGCCATCGAGTCATCGTGCGATGACACCTCGGCCGCAGTGCTGAGAGGCGACCGCATTCTGTCCAATGTGATTGCTTCGCAAAAAGTCCACGAACAATATGGTGGCGTGGTGCCAGAGTTGGCATCCCGAGCCCACCAGCAGAATATAGTCCCCGTGGTTGATGCCGCCATCAAGAACGCCGGCATCGACAAGTCCGAGATCGACGCCATCGCCTTCACCCGCGGCCCGGGACTCATGGGTTCGCTGATGGTTGGCGTGTCGTTTGCCAAAAGTTTTGGCCAGGCACTCAACAAACCCTTAATCGAGGTCAACCACCTGCAAGGCCATGTGCTTTCGCACTTTATCAAAGAGACCGACGAAAGCCAAGTGCCGCAGTTCCCATTTGTCTGCCTGCTAGTCTCGGGCGGACACACCCAAATTCTGTTGCTCAAGAGCCATTTTGAGATGGAAATCCTGGGCGAGACCATAGATGACGCCGCAGGCGAAGCCATCGACAAGGCTGCAAAAATCATGGACTTAGGCTACCCAGGAGGCCCCATCATCGACCGGCTGGCCAAGGAAGGCAACCCCGACGCTTACCAATTTGCCACCCCAAACATTCCCGGCAACGACTATAGTTTCAGTGGCATTAAGACCTCCTTTCTCTACTTCCTTCGCGACCGACTGGCCGAGGATCCCGACTACATCGAGAAGCACAAAGCCGACCTCTGCGCATCTATCCAAAAATGCATCGTGGGCTTCCTTATTAAGAAATTAGAGAAAGCCGTAAAACAATGCGGCGCCAAACAGATTGCCATTGCCGGCGGTGTATCGGCCAACAGTCTGCTCCGCAGCGAATTGCAGAAACTAGGCGACAAGCATCACTGGCAGGTGTTCATACCCAAATTCCAATTCTGCACCGATAATGCCGCCATGGTTGGTATCGCAGGCTATTTCAAATACTTAAAGGGAGAATATGCCGATTTATCGCTGCCTCCCTATGCAAGATAAATATAACGTGAAAAGGGGCTTGGTCATATTGTTGTTGGTGTTATCCTGTGCCGGAATCAGGGCGCAGGATATCCACTTTTCACAAGTGGATGCCGACCCCTTGTTACTCAACCCAGCCTATGCCGGATTCTTCGATGGCACCGGACGCTTCGGCATGATTTACCGAAACCAATGGTTCACAGTGAGTCAGCCTTACCAGACACTGGGTGTGACCGGCGAAATGGCATTATGGCGCGATGGCAACACTGGCAACGGCCTGAGCCTGGGACTGAGTGTGTTCCGCGACCAAGCCGGATCGCTCAATTACGGAACCACCTCCGGGCACATATCGGCCTCTTACTTCTTTACTCTGAACCGCTACCACAACAACTACCTGGCCTTGGGCTTTGACGGCGGATGGGCGCAGATGGGCTTCGACCCTTCTCTGGCAGAAATGGAGAATCCATCGGAAATCATTGACAATTACCAAATCAGCTATCCGCTTGTCGGTGTTGGCATGGCCTGGTATTGGCAACCGCTCAACTCCCTCAGCACTCGACTAGGAGTCTCTGTGCGCAACCTAAACAAGCCCAACATAAGTTTCTCCGAACTGGACAACACCTATCTCTGGCCTCGGTTCAGTCTTTTTGCCCGGGCAGAATGGCGAAAATGGCAGATGGTGTCGCTGATGCCCATGCTAATGATGCAACATCAGGGCCAACACAACGAATTGGTCTACGGCCTAGACCTGAAATGGTATATCGACGAAGGCAGCCGCCACGAATCCAGCCTGCGCGGAGGTTTGGCCATGCGGCATGCCGACGCACTGATAGCCAACATAATACTGGAATACGACGCTTTCATCTTCACATTCTGCTACGATGCCAACATCAGCCAACTATCGGCAGCAAGCCACGGCATCGGAGCGCTGGAAGTGGGGCTGGTCTACCGACTGGCAAAAACCAAGAAAAAAACTAAGGCAATAAAGTGCCCTATCTATTAATACACAACACAGTATGAGAAAAATTGCTTTAACAATCATAGCTGCAATCTTAGGACTGGCAACACACGGACAGATACGTTACGAGGTGACCCACGTCCACGACAGCATCAACACCCCCGGCAGCGAAACTGGCGCTATCATAGTCGACGACAGCGTGTTGCTATTCACATCATTACAAGAAGAAGGCAACCGACAGTATCTGATGGACTTCAATCCCATGCTGAACAAGATTTTCACCGCCCCCATTGCCTCCGACGGCACACTGGGCAAAGGCCAAATATGCTCATGGGGCATGAATTCTTCAAACACTAGCTGCGGAAATGTGACTTACGACGCCAAAAACGACATCATATACTTCACTCGTGGCGAATCTCGGAGCAACGACAACAACATGATTTACTATTCTTTCCGTCAGAATGGCCGCTGGAGCAAAGCCCAAGCCATGGGTGGCAATGTGAATCTGAAAGGATACAACAACACTCACCCCGCCATCGGCTACCTGCCTAGCGGCGAACCCATACTTTACTTCAGCTCCAACCGCCCCGGCGGACAAGGAGGCATGGACCTCTGGTACTCTGTCATCATCAGCCGAGGCATTGGCGGCAACTGCACCAACCTAGGTCCAACCATCAACACCGACAGCAACGAGGTGACACCATTCTATAGCTATGAAGATGGCAGACTCTATTTCAGCAGCAACCGCAAAGGCGGACTGGGCGGATACGACATCTATCAAGCTGAAGGAGCGCGCAATAGCTGGCAACTTCCGCAAACCTTGGGCAAAGGCATCAACACCAAGTTCGACGACCTCTTCTTCACTCAGCAGCCCTGTCGTTGCCGTTGCGAGCTGGACAGCACCAACACAACCGAGGTGGTGGAATCCTGCGGATTTCTTGCCTCCAACCGCCCCGGATCGCTCTTCACCTCCGACAGCAACTGCTGCAACGACCTCTTCCGCTGGCGAAGATGGCGAAGAATTGCCGACGAGCCTGACACCACGCCTCGCCCTCCGGCACGCAGTGCGCTGGATTTGTTGCCCCTAAGCCTATATTTCCACAACGACGAGCCCAATCCTAAAACACTGGATACCACAACTTCACAAGACTATTCATCCACCTACAAACGCTACATTGTGCTTCGCGACGAATACAAGGGAGCTCAGCCCAGCCCTGCTGACCGACGCAAATGGGATTCCATACAAAAAGGCGTTGACTACTTCTTCAACCACGAACTGAAGCGCGGCCATTCCGACATGCTCCAGTTCATGGAATTCCTCTACCAAGACCTCAAATCCGGCAAGCATATCTGCATCACTATCAACGGATTTGCCAGTCCTCTTTTCGAAAGTCTCTACAACGTGAACATTTCCAAACGCCGCATCGATTCGTTCCGCAACCAGCTGAAACACTGGAACGACGAGGCCCTTCTCCCCTACCTCAACAACGGAATGCTGAAGATTGAAAGCGTGGCCAATGGAGCGCCCGGAGAAGAAGAAGTGGCAGTGACCGACCCCTTGCGCAATCCCAAAAGCGAAAAATCGGTCTACAGCATGGACGCCGCCCATGCGCGCAGAATTGACATCATAGGATATTACATTACAAAATAACCCACCTTAACACCCTAATTATTATGAAGATTTTATGTGTTGTGCGCAACTACGCACCCCACGCCAAAGAAATGCAGTCCGCCGTCCCCACCGAACCAGTATTTTTTATGAAACCCGACAGCGCTCTCAACCCCAAGCAGTTGCCATTCTTCTATCCCGACTTCTCCGAGGATGTGCAGCATGAGTTGGAACTGGTAGTGCGCATCGACCGCCTTGGCAAATGCATCAAACCTGAATTTGCCCATAAATACTACGACTCCGTGGCTCTCGGCATCGACTTCACCGCCCGCGACATCCAGCGCGGTTTCAAAGAGCGCAGCATGCCTTGGCTCATTTCCAAAGGCTTTGACGGCAGCGCCGTGGTAGGTCCTTTCGTTAAAATTGCCGACCTTGACAAACCCATCAACGACCTCAACTTCGACCTCAAAATCAATGGCGAGACGCGCCAGTCTGGCAACAGCGGCGATATGATTTTCGATGTCGACCACCTCATCTCCTATGTCTCGCGCTTCATCACCCTCCGCACCGGCGACCTCATCTACACCGGCACTCCCGCTGGCGTAGGCCCCGTGAAAATCGGCGACCACCTCACCGGCACCCTTGAAGGCCGCGAACTGCTGAGCCTTGACATCAAATAAGCGCAACCACAAATTGCACTTTACCGATAACATTACAACACCTTCCGCCAACAATCATGAATGCCGCTGACGGAAGGTGTTCTTTTTTCCCCTTTACGAAAACCGAATAAATTGAGCCAAGAAACAAGAACAGAAAGGACCGATTCTGACCGTGAAACAACATCCAATTTGCCAGAGCTAAAGTGCCATTTGGCCAAGAAATGAGAAGACCCGTTGTAACTCCGTTGTAGACCCGTTGAAGACCCGTCCCGTGAAACGGCCTTTGAGCGATGTTTCACAGGGGTTTCACACCATTTTCTTCGCCACTTTCAGATAGCGGAATTCGTCATCTTCACATAGTCGCTGCCAAACACCCTGACCTGCCGCTGAGACATAAAGCCAACCATCTCGTAATATTTCATTAGCGCCGGTTCGTCTTCACCCACAATGCAGGCAGCCCTACGGTATCCGTCATTCTGAGCCTTCCGCAGCGCATCTTTGATGAGGTCCAAGCCCAATCCCCGACCACGGTACTGCGGCAGCACGGCCAGGCAGTCTAGATAATACTCATCGGGCTCACACTCAATGTCGGAGTCCGAGAAATCCATGCCTAGCAAATCTTTCATCAAGCCAAAAGTAACCTCGCGCCCAGCACGATAAAACGCACCCGGATAAGCGACAATTGAACCCACATCAGTACCATCCACTGCGACAATCCGAGCCCTTGCGAAGGAATAAAGCGTATCCTCTCGAGAGCAAAGCATTTGTAGCGAATGGAATAGATCCTCCGGCAACGGCTGCGAGAAATCATACAACCCTGTCGAGGCCAAAGTGCACAAGGCCACTAACCGCGTGTCTTCTATTGTTGCGTTACGGAATGTCATCATGCAAAATGTCATTTGCCACATCTACGCATCAGAGCGAGAGATGATGAATCATTGCTCCAAGATTGGTTGTCAGCAGTTTGACACCGATAGCCAAGAGGATGACACCGAAGAATTTGCGCAGGATGGAAATGAGTGTACCGCCAAGCAGACGTTCCAATTTGTCGATATACCTCAGCACAAGGTAGCCAAGCACTATATTGGCAACCAGCGCGATAAGTATGTTGAGGTCGGAATATTCGGCACGCAGAGAGATAATGGTGGTGAGGGCACCGGGGCCGGCAATCAGCGGGAAGGCAATTGGCACCACTGTGGAACCGCCCGAACCCGAGTCGGTCTTGAAAATCTCCACACCAAGAATCATTTCAAATGCCATGATAAACAGCACTATAGAACCGGCCACGGCAAACGACTGAATGTCAACGCCAAAGAGATGAAGCGCCGCATCGCCCAAGAAAAAGAACACCACGAAGATAGCCAGCGAGATAAGCGCCGCATACAGGGGATGGAACTTGTTGCCGCTGTGCTTGAGCGAGAGAAAGATGGGAATAGAGCCGGTGATGTCGATGATGGCAAAAAGTACAAGGAAAGCTCCTATTATTTGTTTGAAATCCATATAATTATCGTATTAAATAAATGATTAAAAATACCAGCCGAGTGTAAAGGTGAACGCATTGCGACGGCAAGTGGGAATTGCAGAAGCCGGCGGTGGAGTGAGGAGGTCGTTGAGCTGATAGTAGAACGTGAAATCCAGCGAGAGATTGGCGAGACGTTCCTCAATGCTCCAAACCAAACCATACTGATGCTGAGCGTCGTAGCTGTTGACAGCATTTGACGAAACCAACTTTCTGCCCACAGCATATCCGTAGTAGCCGCCAAAGCCTAAGCCAATCTGGCGACCCAGCAAGGCATGTAGCTGAACTGGCAGCAACAACCCAGTCTGCTTGTAGACGTCGTGGCTACCAAAGATATCATTGGCCTGAGGATAGGGCATGTTGGACAGTTCGGCCAAGAAGTCAATCTGCAGACCAAAATATTTTGAGAAATTGATATTGGTGCTGATGCCTCCGGCAAATCCCATCTTGCTTTTGGCATCGAACATAGAATTGGGGAATGTGACTTTCGACATAGTGTAGCCGGCCATCAGCCCCACTTCAAAGGGTTTGGGTCTGTCGTTATGCTTGGAGGCAACTTTGCCCGAGGAGGCCATGGCTTCCTGCTGCGAAGCCATTCGCATGACAAGGGCCGACATATAGTTGGTCACCTTGTCCAGGCCCGGATAGTCAATCAAATTGGCATCGTCTTCCGGTTTGTGGTAGGGCGATTTCAGCCCCGTAGTCACAGCCAGCGTTGGAATGCCGTGGCGCGCAAAAGGTTCGGTATCAGTAGCGGTAAACGGCGAAGATTCAAAGCGTTTGCCACGGATATTGATTCCCACTTGCTCGGCGACTCCATCCAGCATTGCCTCGCAACCTTTGAGAGTGCCGGTGCCTTCAAGTCGGAGACTTTTGCCCTGTTTCAGCCAGCCCACCATATCGATGCTCATCATCATTTTCACCTTACCCAAATCATTCATCTCAAGCATCTTGGCTGCCAATGCCTTTGATCCGTAGAGTCCAATTTCCTCGCCATCGAAAGCACACACAATCACGGTGCGGGCCGGACGTTGTGCCACCAGCTGGCGTGCCAACTCAATCACACATGCGGTGCCAGAAGCATTGTCGTCGGCACCATTGTAGACCTTGCCATCACGCACACCAAGATGATCATAATGGCCACCCACAACAATATACTCATCTTTCAGCACGGGGTCGCTGCCAGGAATGACACCCACAACATCGCGATAAATCTTGGTCTTATGCTTATCGGCTTCAGCCTTAGCTGACGAAATGGGTACAATCCGATTATATCCGAGAGACGTGAAATACAGGCGGTTACTTCCATACAGCGGCTGCAAACCTATGCCGACAAACTCCCGCTCAATGTAGTCCGCCACCTTCTGGGCATCTGCCGAGCCTGCCGAGCGGCCACGCAGTGAGTCGGCAGCCATATAATACACATGGTTTTCAAGACGTTGCTGCTGAGTCTGAGCTTGTACCGACAGCCCCGCAACCATGAGTAAGTACAATAAATATATATACTTATATTTCATATTATATAATTGTTGAATATTTGTATAACGGCGGCAAACCCTTTTTATTGCCAAGACACAATAATTATTATCATCATGCGTTTTTACAGAAAAAGAACTTTCATGACACTGATGTACATCCACGGCTACGGCTCTACAGGCCAGGCCTATAAAGCCAAACTCCTGCAGGAAATGTTTCCCGAGCACCATGTAGTCTCGCCCACTTTGGACTACGACCGCGAGTCGCCATCCGTGCTGTTAGACCAACTTAAGACACTGATAGACACCGAACAACCGAAGATGATTATGGGCAGCAGCATGGGCGGATACTATGCCTTGTGTTGCATGAATTTCTACAAAGGAAAAATCTGGTGCATCAATCCGGTGCGAGACATACTTGCAACACTCAGGTTCTTAGCCCAGAGTAAACCCGCTGTAGCCTCGGCCCCGATCTTTGCTCCGCGCATGAAAGAATACGAAGTTTTCAACCAGCAATATTTCGCACACCTACAAGCCGCTAATGGCCAGCTCCACCTAGCCTTAAGCCTTGACGACGAGGTTCTTGGCTCTCATACCCCACTGCAAGAACGCTTCCCAAATGCTGCCGAGGTAATCAACCTAGACCATTGCGGACACCGATTCCTGCGCTTTGCCGAAATCAAGGAAGCCATCAGCAAAAGCCTCGCAACGAAATAGAAACCAAGCAATATTCACGCATCGGCATTGATGTTTTTTCCCGGCAAAACAATATTTTCCACGGCCATGCGTTATCATAATGTATAAAGATTTGGAATATGGATAAGATAACAATACTTTGGACCGACGACGAAATCGAACTCCTGAAACCGCACATTCTGTTTCTCGAGGAAAAAGGCTATACGGTCATCCCGGTGATGAGTGGCGTTGAAGCCCTGGATGAGTTGGAAGAGAGCGATGGAGCTATCGACATAGTTTTCCTTGACGAAAACATGCCCGGCCTCTCCGGCCTTGACACCCTTGCCCGCATGAAGGCCGACTACCCGCAAGTGCCTGTCATCATGATCACTAAGAGTGAGGAAGAGCATATCATGGACGAAGCCCTGGGCAGCAAAATCAGCGATTACCTTATCAAACCCGTGAATCCCAACCAGATTCTGCTGGCCATCAAGAAACACACCGAGGCACGCCGCCTGCAGAGCGAACGCTCCACCATGAACTACCAGCAGAAGTTCCGCGAGATTGGCCTGGAGCTATCGGGCCGACTCGACCACGAGGAATGGATCCAGCTTTACCGCAAGCTTGTGTATTGGGATTTGGAACTGAGCAATACCGAAGATGAAAATATCCACGACATCTTCTATTCGCAAAAGGCCGAGGCCAACCAATTGTTCTGCAAATACTTCGAGAGCAACTACATTGACTGGCTGAACAATCCCAATGTCGACAAACCCCTGCTGTCGCCCATGGTGCTGCGCGAAAAGCTGTTTCCCCTGCTGAAAGAAGAACGTCCCACTTTTCTCATCGTGATTGACAACTTCAGATATGATCAGTGGAAGTTTCTGCAGCCCGCCATTGAGCAGTACCTCCGCACGGTGAACGACGGCATGTATTACTCCATCGTGCCCACCACCACCCAGTTCGCCCGCAACGCCATGTTCGGCGGACTGATGCCATCTGAAATTGAGCGCAAATACCCCCAATATTGGATCAACGAAGACCAAGAAGGTTTTAAGAATCAGTTTGAGAATGAACTGCTTGACGAAAATCTCCGCCGCAACGGAATCAATATCAAGCATTCTTACAACAAGGTGCTGAATGCGCAATATGGCCACAAACTCGTGGACAATCTAACCAATTTGATGTCGAACAAGCTGAATGTGATTATCTATAATTTTGTAGACATGCTTTCCCATGCGCGTACCGACTCTAATATTGTTCGCGAACTGGCTGTGGATGAGAAAGCCTACCGCTCCGTCACCCTTAGCTGGTTTGAGCACTCACCGCTAGTTGAGACACTGAAGTTCCTGAGTACCAAGGATGTCAATGTGGTCATCACTACCGACCACGGCTCGGTGAGAATCGACCGCCCGGTGAAAGTGAAAGGCGACGCCAGCGTAAGCGTCAACCTGCGATACAAACAAGGCCGACTGCTGGACTACAATCCTAAGGAGGTTTTCGAGGTGAAAGATCCCGCAAAGGTATTCCTGCCCAAACGCCATGTCACCTCGCCCTATATCTTCTGCCATCAGAACGACTTCTTCGCCTACCCCAACAACTACAACCAATATGTTCAGTACTACATGAATACGTTCCAGCACGGTGGCGTTTCAATGGAGGAAGTGCTCATTCCGTTCATCATTCTCCAACCCAAATAGAAATCAATCGGAAGAGGGTTTCTAAAACAAGAGACCCTCTTTCCCACTTTTTTCACTCACAATATTAACAAAATCAAATCACTGCATGAAAAAAACCGTACTTTTTTTCCCTTTACTGATACTAAGTTTATTCACCGCCAAGGCTCAATACCAGCTGCTCAACCCAGGTTTTGAGAACTGGGAGGGCACATCTAACACAGCCAAACCGGCCTACTGGAGCTCCTTTCCTCAGTCCGACGGCACATGGGCTTGGGCAGCACGCACAGCACAACACTACCACCGCAATGGTGGCCGCCCCGGCACCAACGGAACCTCATACCTCACCATCTTTTCCCGCTCAGTTATGGGCGTGGTGGCCAACGGCAACATGACCACCGGCCAAGTACACGCAGGCAGCACAACCCCCTCATCCTCATCCAACTACAACTACACTCACCGCAACGAATACGCCCATACCTTCAGCGGCACACCCGACTCTATGTATGTGTGGGCATCATTCTACGCAGCCGACACCGTGGCCGAGGCTTCCATCCGCGCCGTCTTACACGGAAACTCCGACTTCCGCGACCCCAACGACTGCCAGACCTCCAGCCTTTTTAAAGGCTCTGCCGTGGCCCGATTCCACCGCACCACCAGTTCCAATAACACACCCAACTGGATTCAGCAGCGTGTGCCTTTCGTCTACGACGGCACATCTACTGTCAACTATATCCTCATGTCCATGACCACCAATGCCATCCAAGGCTCGGGCCACACCAACGACTCACTCTCGGTTGATGACATTGAATTCATCTACAGCGCATGGCTCGACAGCATCTTCATCAACGGCAACCCCATCGCCAACTTCAACCGCGGCAACTTCTACTATCTCGACTCTATGGCAAGTGTTGAGGAACTGGCCAATGCGACCATCTCCTACCAAACTCAGGCCAACGATGCCGTTGCCACTATGCAGGACTCATGGCTCAGCACACTCTGCCGCCAGTTTGTCATCAATGTGATGGCCGAGGACTCCGTCACCACCCGCACCTACACCATTACCCTCACATGCCCCGCCCCACCCTGCAATCCCATCGAAAATCTCGCAGCCGATGTCGAAGAGAACACCGTTTTAGTCAGCTGGAATCCAGGCACAAACAACTCCTATTGGGAAGTTTCCTTTGGCGAAAGCAACACCGAACAGTCTGCCTGGACCGACACCACCTGCCATGCTTCGTCACTGGCATTGAGCAACTTGCCTTATGAGACAGAGTTCAGCCTCATCGCCCGCGCTTACTGCAACGACTCTACCTACACCGACTGGAGCGAACCCATCAGCTTCACCACCGGCGATGCTCCTGCAGCCGACTGCCTGGCACCAATCAGCATCGAAGCCACCGACATCACAACTAACTCATGCACAATCAACTTCACCTCCCCCTACACCGATACAGCCGTATGGAACGAGGTTCTTATTCTGCAAAACGATGAGACTGTGACCGACTATCTCACCCAAAATTTCTCAGAACAGATCACCAACCTGCACCCCTCCACTACTTATATTGCCATGGTGCGCACTCAGTGCGACTCCGACAACTACAGCGGTTGGACTGTCACTACTTTCGCCACCCTGGCCGACACCACACCCGTGAGCATCAACACCATAGATGCTGACGCCTTGCGCATCATGCCCAACCCCGTTCACGATATGCTGACCGTCAGCACCTCCAGAGCATTCCTGTCAGTATCTATTTTCGACCAAGCCGGCCGCAAAGTGATGGAACAAGCATTTGACAACAAGCCGATCAACATTGCAAACCTCCCGGCAGGCATCTACACCATACTCCTGACCGACAAACACGGCCACACTACAAAGCACTTCATCAAGAGCAAATAGTTGTCCAACACCCAAATACAAAACACCCGAAGCCATAGGTCTCGGGTGTTTTTTGTTTGACTCTACAATAACGACCGACTGGAACTTCCGATTTCCCTAAGAACAAATTCGGCCACCTTGCTGACCACGCAGCCACCCCCTAACCCCGTCCTTCCCCCGTTCCTTATCCTATATTTATACCTTATTTATACTATATTTATCCTATATATAATAGAATAAATATAGTATAACTATAGTATAAATAAGGTAAAACGAGCGAAAGTACGGCGGAGTTTGGGGCTATATGATGAGGCCTTCTTTAAGCAGGTTTTGGCAGGAATAACATAGAGAGAATGGCCTAATTGCCTAGTAACTTGGCGGTTGCAACAAAATAGCCTAAACTGCCAAGCAGTTAGACAACCCTACACAAACGACAACACAGCAATTAAGCGAAAATCAGTCCTAAATCAAACTAGTGACAACTGAGTTACACGCCCTTCATTGACAGCGAGATGCGATGACGGCGGAGGTCGACTTCAATCACTTTCACCTTCACATGCTGATGCAGATGCACCACTTCGGATGGGTCGGAAACTCGGCGGTCAGCCATCTGACTAATATGTACCAAGCCGTCTTGATGAACTCCCACATCCACAAAAGCGCCGAAGGCCGTTATATTGCTCACGATGCCGGGTAGCACCATACCCTCCTTCAGGTCCTCGATACGGGTCACATTCTTGTCAAACTCAAACACTTCGAATTTGGCACGAGGATCTAGACCGGGCTTGTCTAACTCCTTCATAATGTCCTGCAGCGTGGGCAGACCGCAGTCGGCCGTGACATACTTTTCAATATCAATCTTGGCACGCAACTCCTTGCTCTGCATCAGTTGTTCCACTGTGGCTCCGGCATCCTTGGCCATACGCTCCACCAGGGCATAGCGCTCTGGGTGCACCGCACTGCGATCCAACGGATTGGCACTTTCTCTAACCCGCAGAAAGCCGGCACACTGCTCAAAGGCACGTTCGCCAAGTCGCTCCACTTTTTTGAGTTCGGCACGCGAACTAAAAGCACCCTCGCGGTTGCGGTAATCCACAATCTTGTCGGCCAATGCCGGGCCGATGCCGCTCACATAGCTGAGTAACTCGCGGCTGGCCGTGTTCAATTCCACGCCAACACTGTTGACACAACTGACAACAACATCGTTGAGACTTTCTTGCAGCAAGGTCTGGTTGACATCGTGCTGATACTGACCAACGCCAATGCTCTTGGGGTCAATCTTCACCAACTCGCTCAATGGGTCCATCAATCTGCGGCCAATACTTACGGCACCACGCACAGTGACATCATAGTCCGGGAACTCTCTACGAGCCACTTCGGAAGCGCTGTAGACCGAGGCACCATTCTCGCTGACCATGACAGCCACCAACTTGCGGTTGAAATGGCAACGTTTCACCACCTCCTCAGTCTCGCGGCCGGCGGTACCATTGCCGATGGCTATAGCCTCAATATGGAAAGCCTCCACCAAGGCCTCTAGTTTGGCAATGGCGGCACGCTCTTCTCGCACCGAGGTGAATGGATAGATGGTCTCGTTGTGAAGCAACTGCCCCTGAGCATCCAGGCAAACAGTCTTGCAACCTGTACGGAAACCGGGGTCAATAGCCAAGATGCGCTTCTGCCCTAATGGAGAAGCCAGCAAAAGCTGGCGCAGATTTTCTGCGAAAACGCGAATGGCCTCTTTGTCGGCCTTTTCTTTCAATAGGTTATAATATTCGGTTTCAATAGAAGGCATCAGCAGTCGCTTATAGCCGTCGCGGACTGCCAGGCGCACCTGCTCCGACGATTCGTAGCGACCGCTCACAAACTGGCGCTCCAAGGCATCATAGGCCGGAGCATCGTCCTCGGGTTGCACATGCACACGCAGCACACCTTCTTCCTCTCCACGGAACAAGGCCAGAATGCGGTGCGAGGGAGCTCGCATGGCATTCTCCTGCCAATCGAACCACGACTCAAATTTGCCGCCCTCTTCTTCTTTATTTTTCACCACCTTGGATGAAAGCATGGCTGAACGGCGGAAAATGTTGCGCACCTTGGTGCGAGCCTGGGCATTCTCGCTCACCCGCTCGGCTATAATGTCGCGGGCACCGGCCAGCGCATCCTCCACTGTGGCAACGCCTTTGGATTCGTCAACAAACTTCTGGGCCATCTGTTCCAAATTGCAGCTGTACTGCTGCTGAATCTCGTTGGCCAGGGGTTCCAGGCCGCGTTCCACCGCCATTGTGGCGCGAGTGCGGCGCTTGGGTTTGTAAGGCAGATAGAGGTCTTCCAACTCTGTCATGGTGGCAGCAGCCACGATTTGCTTCTCCAATTCGGGGGTTAGTTTTCCCTGTTCACGGATAGATGCGAGGATGGCATCGCGGCGCTTGTCAAGCTCTTTCAGGCGGATGAGCAAGTCGCGGATAGCCGTGATTTGCACCTCGTTGAGGCTTCCGGTGGCTTCTTTGCGATAGCGGGCGATGAAGGGCACTGTGGCCCCTTGTTCCAAAAGTTCGATGGTTTTCTCCACCTGGCGGACACCCAAATTGAGTTGCTGGGCTATTGTGGCTGCGTATGACATAGCTATAGGTTGTGTTCTTTATAAATATTGGTCGTAACTCACATTACTTTTTAAGGAATTTCTTGGTGGCAATGCCCTGAGGTGTGACCACACGCACAAAGTATATACCATCGGCCAACTGGCTGACATCCAGCCTATCGGCATGGCCGACTGACATTACCTCCCGGCCATTCGCATCGGTAATGGCGACCGACTGTACATCATCAGCATGTATGCGCAGCTCACCTGTGGTAGGATTGGGGTAGAGCGACACCGACACTGTTGCGGGTTTTTCTATGCCAACAGAGCCTTCCGGCACAACATCCACTACCAAATCATCAATCAGCATCCAGAAGATATCAGTGGAGTTGTAATGATGGAATGCAATGTGGATATTCTGTCCGGCAAATTCCGACAGAGAAAAATTCTTCTGCTGCCAGTCCCGTGAGTCCAACTTGCCGCAGAAAATCTCATAGATGAAATTATCCAGTTCAGGACCATCTTTGGAAACAACAACGCTGTAATGCTCATCAAAATACGAACTATCCACTCCGCCTACGGCATAACGAAGCACTGCCTCCATACCTTCCTGAGCCTCAGGAATCGACAGCTCGGGAGTAATCATCCAGTTGTCCGGCGTCAAGGGGCCAATAGAGTTGATATAGGAGGCCGAACCAATGCAGTCAGAACCACTATTAGCAAGATCAACAGGGAAATAGTAAGCTGGGGAGCACCAGCCCAAACCATCGGCATCGGCATCCACAAAAGTCCAGCAAGACATGTCCTCGTCAGGTTCGAAACCGCAAGTGAAAGGCAACTCTTTGCCCGTGCACGAGATGATGTCGACCGTCATGGTGTCGGTCGCCGCGTATGCACCAGCCTCAGCAATGAGCACCACTTGATAAGTACCAGCCTCGCCCCACAAGGTACTGACTGACTGTCCGATGAGCACACTGTCCTCGGCGCCTTCTAAAATCCAACGGTAGCTGGCCTCGGCAGGACCCACGGCGGTAAACCTCAAGCTGTCGCCAATTCTGCCCATAGCGGGGGACTCGGCATAGACCTTCAGCGGAGGAAGCTCGGAGCTGGTAGTGGCTTTAATCATCCATGTGTAGACAAGCGTCTCGGCACCTTCGATGTCAAAGACCACACGCCAATCGCCATCATAATAGACATAGCTGCCTTCCGGAACACCGCAGTAATAGGTGGCGGTAGCCGGGAAAAGCACATCAAAACAAGAAAACGCAACCCAGAGATCCTTGGTGGAATCAATGGCAATGTAGTCGTAGATGGGCAAAGTTATATAGTCGTCAACGGCCTGCACCTCATAGTTGTGGCGATAGCGCAGTGTCAGGTCAGAAGGCCTGGTACCGGGCGTGGCCTGATAGATACTCAGGGTATAGTGTCCGTTATCATGGCAATAGACTTTCACATTCTCCAGATAGTTGCGGCCGCCCATGACAAGATAGGGGAATTTAGCCCCCCATGTCATCTGGCCATTTCCGGATATAGAGGCAACACAGGTTGTGTCGCCGGCATACGACATTTCATCACCCCAAACGGCTTTCGTATGCTCCTTTGCTGCCACGGCAGAAGCCGACACCAGATTTGCAGAAAAGGCCGACTTGCCGCCCGGTAGCACTTTCTTCTGGGCCGACACGGCACCACTTATTAGTACAAAGGCAAATAACAAAAGAGTTGTTTTAGAAAAGGTAGTAATATACATGTCATCCAAATTAAGTTCTTACTAGGTGCATCCATTTCCACCATGAATTCCGAAATGGATTTGCAAAGATACAACTTTTTTTTCACACATTACATATTTATTACAAAAAAATCAACCTTTAGGCACAACAGAACTCAATCAACCAACTTACGCAGCTGAAGACAAACATCCAATCCACAACTTATCAACACATTATATTAACCCAAACGACAGCTTGACAATTTTCCGACACGGCAAATCTCGCAACAAAAAAAGGCTCGCCGGAGCGAGCCTTTTTATTTATAGGAATAAGAAAACTTATTTCTTAACAACCTTCTGGATGCTCATACCCTCGTTGCTGATAACGCGAACGAAGTAAACACCATTGCTGAGGTTGGTCATGTCAACAACATTAGCGTTCTCGGTCATAACAACCTTACCGTCAACGTCGATAACAGCAACTTCCTTCACATTCTCAGCGTTGATGTTGAGGATGCCGGTGGTGGGGTTGGGGTACATGTTGATGGTAACGTTCTCAGCGCCGTTGATGCCAGCGTTGGGGCTGTCAGCGAGGTGACCCTTAATCAGCCAAGTAGCGTCGAAATCATAGTCAGAAGCGTGATCCCAGGTGTTGCCATCGAGAGACAGCCAGTCTGCATCAGCACCAGTGTTGGGAGTATAGAAAGCGGGGAAAGTGATGTTGGCGGTGTAGAAAGCAATCCAGAGGCTCTTGGTGTTGTCAACAGCCACATTGCCGCTAACGTTTACAGTCTGGAAAGCGTCGCCGCCGGTGAGGCGCTGCTGACGGCTGTAGATGCGAGTCTGAGGAGCGTTGTCACCGCCCTGATAGAGGTTGAGGGTGTAGTTGCCGCTGTAGCTGCTGCCAACATAGAGTTCAACGCTCTGCATGTATTTGCCAGCGGGGATGATGCCAGCGGGGATCTTGATGCCCCAGTACATAGCGCCGCCATTGGTACCGAGGTTGCCATCGATTTCACCATTGTTATAATAGGTGGGGTTCATGCCGTCCATGTCGAAAACGGTAACGGTCTTGGTAACAGTGGTGGTACCGGTGGTGTTGGTAATCTCAAGGGTTACGGTGTAGGTACCGGGAGTGTTCCAGCTGCAGCTAGCGGTAGCGCCAGTAGCGGTAGCGGGGTTGCCACCCTGGAAAGTCCAGTTGATGCCGGTGATAGGATCAACGCTGATATAGTCAGCGGTGAAGTTAGCGGTAGTACCGGTAACTGCGCTGTTAGAACCAGCGATCTGTGCGGTAGGAGCAACACCAGCGCGAGGAGCCTGAGCCATCATGTCGGTCAAGTAGGTGCGGAGAGCGCTAGGTTCCATAGAGGAAATACCCCAGTCGGTAGCGTAGATGGAGCAGTAGTAACCATTGGGGCTGATGAGGAAGACACTGGGAACATAGCCTTCATAGAGGCCGAGGCAAGTGTTCAGGCAGGTGCCGGCAGCATCGTCTTCAATTACGGGATAAGGCACAGGGTTGTTGTTAGCGTCAACAGTCCAGTTGCCATAAGTGTTGGAACCAGTACCCATAAGGTCGGCATGAGAGGTGCTAGCATCCATCTCAACGAAGATGCTGTAAACGCCTTCCATAGCGTGGAAAGTCTCGAGAACACCAGCATTGTGGAAGTTCCAGCAAGGACCGCACCAAGTAGCGCTGTAGTCAACAACAACGAAAAGGCCGGAATCCAGAAGATCCTGGAGGCTAACAGTGTTGCCATAAATGTCCTCAGCGGTAAAAGGAGTGCCAATCTGTGCCCAAACAGCCATAGTGTTGGTACCCTTTACTGCAGTCATGTTACGCTCCATAAGGGGGCGAGAGAACTGTGCAAAAGATGCGCTAGTCATCAACACAGCGAGAAGAACGAATAAAAGTTTCTTCATTTTTGCGTTGTCGTGTTATTAGTCATCCGACCCTTCGACTTTGATTATTAGTAAATTAATTAAAAAATCAATACCTTTATTTACACATTTCGAAGATGCAAAGATACAAATTTTTCCAAACTACACCAAAAAAAAGGGAAAAAAATTTTTCGTCATCCAAAAAAAACTCGTATCTTTGCACTCGGAAACACAACTCCAAACAGAATTTTAAATTACATATATAATATGAATAAACAATTATTATTTATCGCACTAGTGCTTGCCTCCGTGGCAGCCATTGCCCAGGACACCAAGCAGACTTTCACCCGCAAAATCCTCATTGAGCAGTTCACCACCGCCCAGTGCGGATACTGCCCCGCCGGCGCCGACCGCATCCACTCGGTGGTCGACGGCAACAACAACATCATCTGGATCAAGCACCATGCCGGCTTCGGCACCGACGACCTCACCAACAACATCCACGAAGCCCTCACCATCTTCTACGGCGGCAGCACCTTCGCACCTGCAATGATGCTGGACCGCACACGCTTCAACACCAGCGACGCAGGCCCCGTGGGCAATGTCGGCAACGCCTCCGCCATCCGCGCCCTCGTGGCACAGGCCAAAGAAGTGCCCACCTACTGCAAGATCTACACCCCCAACATTGCCTACAACCCCGACACCCGCCAGGTCTCCGGCACCATCAGCGGCCGCTTTGGCGACGAGGTCTGGACCGACCGCACCCGCATCGTCATCTTCGTGGTGGAAGACAGCATCTTCATGCAGCAGCACGACTACTACAACGGCGTTTCCAGCAACAGCTACAATGTCGACTACTGGCACATGGGCACCGTGCGCGACGCTATCACCAACATGTGGGGCGACACCTTCAGCGTGGAGGGCAGCAACATGGAATTCTCCATTCCCTTCACCTACACCCTCCCCGACAACTATGTGGCCAAGAACTGCAAAATCGTGGCCTTCATCTACAACTACGATGCTAACAACGTCAACAACTGCAAGGTAATGAATGCCGCCGAAAGCGACTTCCTCAGCAATCTGCTGGGCATCGGCGAAACCTCGGCCAACAGCCAGCTCCGCCTCTACCCCAACCCCGCCACCGACCGCGTGGTGCTTGAATCCGACGCGCCCATCCAGCGTGTTGTCGTGGTCAACGCCATGGGGCAGACCGTGATGCAGACCAACGCCGACGGCAGCCAGCACTTCGCCCTCAACCTCCAGGGCCTCGCAGCCGGCCAGTACGTGGTGCTCACCCACACCGCACAAGGCATCGCCTCCCGCCGACTCGTAGTCAAATAACAACCCTCAATAAAACAAAAGCCCAGCACACCATGCTGGGCTTTTGTTTTGTATAGCAAAACCCAACCAAACTGCCACCACCAGAACAAAGCCGAACACCCCGTGAAACATCGCCCGCGTGCCGTTCCTCAGGACGGGCCTACAACGGGTCTTCAACGGGTCTTCAACGGAGTTGAGGTTTTACCGCACCAACACCGCCCAAGCCACATCAACATCTCAAATCTTTTCTAGCAAAACCAACGCCCACAGAGCCGCAGCCATCAAGCCCCATTAATCCTGGCCATGCTGCCGCCATTCCGAAGGCGTCAGCCCAGTAGCACGTTTGAAGGCACGGCGGAAAGTGGTGTCGGAATTGAAGCCAACGCGGTAGACAATATAGTCAACCTTTTCGCCCTGCAAGAGCAGCTCTTTGGCATCTTCAACCCGGAAACGATTCACATAGTCGAAAAAGCTAGAATGCATGACATCGCGCATAAAGTAGTAGAAATACGAAGCATTGGTGTCAAATCGCTGGACCAAATCGCCAACACACAAATCCGGAGAGCGATAAATCTTGTCTTTATTCATCATGGCCTCCAACCTTGCCTTCATTTTCATCTGCTGCTCGGGAGTGAAGTAATCATCGGCAGTACGACGATCTGAAGTGAAATCTTCATCATTACACAAATTTGTAACATATTGATTTACAGCGCGTACCCCCCCCACACTTCAGCCTCATCAATAAGAAAATCAGCTGATTGAGTAACAATACCGTACAGCACCACTATGCCGCTACTCATCCAAACGAATATGAACAAGACATAATACAAACAGACTTCGCTACCAACAAGATAGCCATAAAGCAAGAATGGATTTACTCCAAAGTTCCAAATAAAAAAAACTGCCAGCCAGGCGAAACGGAAATGGTCAATATTCATATACAACACAGCTAATTGCTTACGATGCCGGACAGCCTGCGCAACCGAGACCGACATAGTGGCCACGAGCCAAACAGCAACAAGTATCTCTACAATAGCAATATTTTTGTATAGTACAAAAAAGAGAAAGATGACCAACGAGGGAATGATAATAAAAAACAGCGGACGATAGCTGAATTGTTTGATATACAAGAAAGAGCAAGTAGCCCAAACAAGCATAACAGCCACTGCCATATCGACAACAGCAACAAGATAATCCCAAAACACAACACCCCGAGGAATCAAATTGCCAAACAAACCAAACACCACAGGCAAAATAGCAACAAGCAAAACCGCTCCAATTCTGCGGAAAGTAGGAAGATGCTTGCGTTCCTCAAAGGTGCTAGGCCTACTGAGCACAAGCGCACCACCCAGAAACAGCAACAAAGTGATAAACATGCCTGACGCAAAATAAAAAAGAATAGAATTAATGGGCATAAAAATTGCGATTTATTTGACTAAAAACGATGCAAAAATAAGAAAAATAATCAAAATAGAAATACAAACTATGGGGCGAAAATATTGTTGAACGTAACAAAAGATCAAGAAAAAACAAAACGACTCTTCAGCACAGAAACAACTAACCAGGTACATAGCAACATATTAGCAACCACAGAATCAACTATCAATATCCACAAATGTACACAACAACATTGCTGAGCCCCGAAACAACACCGCAAACTGACAAAACATCGGAAAATAGTTGTATTTTTGCAAATCAAAAAGAAATTAAAGCGAGCGAACTTTATGCTTGCAGAATACGAAAAAAACAACAGCGTACGGAAAAAAAACAAAATAACAAATCCATTCATTTAAATTATACTGTTTGAGGACCTCTATTCTGGAGGTCCTTTATTTGTACACAAGTAATTCCTGAAAGCCCACGACAACTTACGTTCAAGACTGCCACAAATCACAATGATTATCTGCATATTGGCAACAAACGTGCGACCTGACTCCGCAAAAGTTACAATGTTGGCATTCCACCCCAAAGGCAGTTGTTGGCCACTTGTGCGTAAACCAAAATGAGGTTGAACGACCACTAGATATAGAATACATTCCATATTTTGTAGAATCAGATTCTATATCTTGATCAAATCATCCGGCACTGCGCATTTGCGGCAGATAGACCATCAAATAATTGTCATTCAAATGGTAGCATATCATCCATCGCATCATCAATAATTGCCCGACACATCAGTATGCCCTTGAATATAGAATCGCATAACACATTGATTACACACAAATGCGCACACTGCTACAAAAACCCATTCTAGATTCTATATCTTGAGGTTTCCATACATTCTTAGCTCACCTCTTGAGAGGCCGTTCTCACAACCGAATGATTTCACCGCCACGCTATCAAAGGCTGCCACTGTAGCCTTCTTCACCCCGTAGAATCAACGGAACTACAACGGGGTTGCAGCGAACCAACATTCAATCTACGCCCCCGCACAGTACACCGATTTCATTCTCGGCGACCCAAGTTGTCCGAAACGAAAATTATCGTAAACTACTGCTATACACCAACTAACATTCAGACGATTCACAGCAATTCGCTTTCTAAAACTCAATGCGACTGATCTTTTGAATTTCTAGTCTACTTTCCTTGCGACTGCCTCCATTCCGAGGGAGTGAAGCCGGTGGCCTTTTTGAAAGCACGACGGAAAGTGTTGTCGGAGTTGAACCCTACCTTGCGCACTATGTATTCCACCTTCTCGCCCTTGAGCAGCATGGCTTTAGATTCCTCCACACGGTAGCTGTTGACAAAGTCCAGGAAAGGCGACTTAGCCACATCTCGCATGAAATAATAGAAATACGAAGCATTGGTATTCAGCCTTTTCACAAGTTCATCGACACAAAGGTCCTGCGAGCGATACAGCTTATCAGCCTCCATCAACGCTACCAGACGCCGCATCATGTCTTGCTTCTGCTCTGCAGTGAAATAATCGTCGGCACTGCGGCGATTGGACTCTGTTTTTGGCAAAAACTGCCCGGGGTCTTCAATTTTTTTCATCTCGGAAATCTCATAAAAGGCCGACGACGCGTTAGTCGTCTGATCCACAAGTTTAAAGGCGACAATGGTGTACATGGCCATTGTCGACAAAGAATAAAGCGCATACAGCAAGTCGGAATAAGCCACACTCACATTGGAGAACTTATAAATAGGATACACGGCAAAAGCCCAGACCAGTATATACACGAACCAGGTGGTGCGGTGCTTATCGACATTGGAATAGAAGAAAGTAAGCTGCTCGTTGAATCTGCGAACCCTGACTACCGTGGCCGTAAAAATCAGAACTAACCACAAGATAGTCAGCACACTGAAAAGATTCATACTGCCGGTAAAGACATAAATAAGGTATATCACAAAAGAGGTTGCCAGCACTGCGAACAAACTTTTCCGCGAAGGATAGCGCGAGGAAAGCAGCGAGAACCCGGCCAACAACAGCATGGAAGTAATCGTGAGGTCGGCAAGCGGCAGCAAATAAAAGAAGATAGCCGCATGAATCATATAGATACGCCTAATGGCATGGAGCAATACCGCGCCAGAATCTAGCAGCATGGCAAAGCTGGCCAACAAAATAGACGGCACCGTGCCACCAGCCCTGCGCAAACCAGAATGCAAGAGATAGATGGCTAGCACCAGGTCGAGCGAGAAATACATCCCCGACACAAAGTCGCATATAGAATCGAACTTATACATCTTTCTTGTTAGTCAAAAAAACAACCATTACTAAAGCAATGCAAAATTACGAAAAAAAACACAAAGAAGAAGCAAATCAAGCCCAAAACCCAGGTTCAAAAACATTTCTGCTAATCCAAACTATGCATATACAACACCAAAAAACAGAGACTCCTAGAAAAAGATTACAAATTATGGCTCAAAATCATAGACCAATCAGCAATATTGAGGAATAAATATGAATGACGATGAAAAATTTGTTGGAAGCGGAATGGCCTGTCGTCCCAATCCAAAACCGAAAGAAATATAGTAATTTTGCAGAATTAAATACAATGTAGCACCTACGCACAAGTGCGAGAAAAGGTGTATCCAAACTCAAAAAAATAGATAATAATTAAAATAAACAAACACAATGAAAAAAGCAAAAGAAAAGAAATCGTACACAGCTCCCGTAGTAAGATCGGTCGCATTCCAGATCGAGAAAGGGTTCGCTGGCAGCCCCGAAGGCTCCACCACTCCACAAACCACAAATTTCTTTAACGAAAGTTATAGAGAAGGACAAGATATCGACGGAAACATCTTTGGCAGCACATTTTAATCTATTTGTAGAAACCTAACAGTCATTCAATAAATGAAAAAGATATCCAAACTTCTAATCTTATGCATGGCCACTTGCAGCATGGCCTTCGTATCTTGTAACAAAGAAGATGAATTTGGCGACCTCGGCAACAAATTTATCGGCACCATCGATAGAGAGAACAAGACTCACCTTGATGGCTTAGATGTAAAATGGAATGAGGGCGACCAGATTGCCATATTCAGTAACATCGCAACCGGCAGCGGCATCTACCAAGTAGACCAAATCGGCAATGGCGGTAGTTCCGCAAGCTTCAGCTATGTGAGCGGCACCGAGCATACACCTTCGGAAGGTGGCGAATACTGGGCCGTTTACCCAACCAGCATGGCAACATCGAATCGCGGCACAATTAACATTCCTAGCGTGCAGACATATAGCGCTAACACTGCCAACAGCATGGACTTCCCCATGTACGCCCACGGCATTGGTAACGAAATTAGCTTCAACAACATCTGCGGCATACTGAAGTTGCACCTCACCAGACCCAATGGTGGCGGTACCATCACCCGAATTGTTGTGTCAAACAGCGATAAACGCATCAATGGCACATTCAGCATCACCTCCAGCAATGAGAACGGCTCAACAAAGTATGGTATTACCGCTGACGCTGAGAACAGCACCAATGCGAGCCAGCGTACCATTACCATCAACTTTGGGGAAGGTGGTCATCAACTTGCCGAAGAAAATGACTTCTACATTTACTTGCCAGCCGGCACCTATTCCGGATTGAAAATCACTGCATTTGGCATCAATCCCGGCTGCGACGGCGAAATCCAGCTCCTCGGCATTCAGGCAACCTCGGGCAACAACATCACCTTTGCACGCAACGAAATCAGAAAGATTACCCGCAATATTGCTAAAATCCCCTCTGGCGGACTGTTTTCCATTTCCAACACTCACAAAGTTTATATCGCCGAAGGCAACCTCCACAACTCGACCGGTATCAATAATGGCGACTACAGCAACTCTTGGGCATTCTACAACGACCCTTACAATTTCATCGGCACCGTGGCAAGCACAGCCGGATCTGGCGAATGGAACCGTTTCAGCTATAGCACAACCGCTACGAATTGCAACTACGGAATGTACATGAGTGCTCTTAATTATGTTCCAAACGAGCAATTTGTAGACTGGGGGAACAACGTTATCGATGGCGACCCAGCCAACACATGGTTCACCCTCTCTGAGACCGAATGGAGATACTTGCTTCAGGGTCGTGTAGGTGCTGGCAAAATGACAGGAGGGGCAACTAAAGCATACGGCTCTGCCTATATTATCCCAAGAACTGGCCTGACCGTCTATGCTAGAAAGGATGTGGGTAGCACACTAAACGCAATCAACCGTGCATTCTTTATGCGGGAAGGTGTACGCGAGACAACTATCACCGAACAGATTTGGTGGGCAAATGGTGTCAACTACACTCCCCCCCTTATAGACCAAGCTACGGTGATCAATAGCGGAAGAACTATTAATGGATACGGAAACGATCAGTATGCAGGCATCCCTTGCATAGTAATCTACCCCGACAACTTCCCTGCCGCCAAGCAACTGAAAGACAAGGAATTCTTTTACCAGAACAATGCCTATGCTCTGACCGATGCTCGTGTAGCTGAATTGATTGAATTGGGATGTGCCATTCTTCCATTGAGTGGCCAGGGACAAGGTGCAGGTACCAGCAGCACCGTGAAAGATGTGCTCACACATGGCTTCTATTGGACTTCCACTAATAATAACAACTGCAACGAAACCAAATGCCTCAAATTGGTTCGCGGAAACGATAAAATCAATTTCCAAATTGACCCGGACACTAGAGGTAACGGCAACGCAGTCCGCCTGATGCAGCCCGCAAACTTCCTCCTCAGCCAACGCTAATACTTGAGTTATTTAATCCACTTACGAGAGACCGGCCACAAAAGCCGGTCTCTCTCTTTAATGAGAGAAAGACCTACAGTTATTTACCGCAAAATACTAAAAAGCAAATTATTGGCAAGAAAATATCCATGCCGAAATCTATGCGATATCAGTCATGTGTTCCCCTCCATTCCGAAGGCGTCAGCCCTGTGGCGCGCTTGAAGGCACGGCGGAAGGAGTTGGCAGAATTGAAGCCCACACGGCCGGCAACGAGGTCGATCTTCTCGCCCCTGGTGAGCAGCTCCTTAGCCTCGTTCACACGGAATCCGTTGACATAGTCAAGGAAACTGACCTTCATAACATCGCGCATGAAATAATAGAAATACGATGAATTAGTGGCCAGCTGCGACACTAGGTCATCCACACATAAGTCGGAGTTGCGATACAGCTTGTCGTCTGCCATCAAACCCTTGAGGCGCTCTTCCATCACCCGCTGCTGAGTGGCCGACAACAAGGTGTCGACCGTGATGCGGGGCTGCGCTGAGTCGTCAGCTCTTGAAGCCTCCTCGTCGGCAGCCGAGTCTTCCAGCACATCGGCATAGAACGACGTGATATCGGAATCAATAGTCTGCGTAGTAATAAGATACGACAGGACGGCATACAACGCCATCGACGACAACGAATATATGGCATAGTATAAATCGGCATGGGCAGCACCCACATAGGCCAACTTATACAGCGGATAGATGGCGAAAGACCAAATGAGAATCAGCAGGAACCACACATTGCGATGGCTGTTCACATTGGAATAATAGAATACCAGCGAACTGTTGTAGCGCCTCATTCTGCGCACCAGCGCAACAAACAACATGACCAGCCACAGAACCGTAAGAGCTGAGAACACAAACTTGTTGGCCGTCAGAACAAGCAGCAGGTAGATGGCCAGCGCGGGAGCCGACACTCGCAGCACAGCCCTGCGCGAGGGGAACTTGGCTGTGAAGAGAGAAAGACCGGTGAAGAAAAACAGCGAAGTTACCAAAAGGTCGGCACAAGAGAAGATGTAATCGAAAATGGGCAAGTTGCCGACAACAAGAATATGAATGGGATGAAGCACAACCGAAAGGCCGTCAGTCAGCAGTGCTAAGCCGCCTAGCAGCAACGACGGGATGACTCTGCCACTGCGTTTCTGCCGGGCATAGATGATGCCCAACACAGCGCTCAAGACAATGTCGAGCGAGAAATACATTCCCAGTAGGAACCCACGAAGTATTGATATTCCAGACATATTCAGTAAAAATTGTGAGTGCTATTTGCATCGCAAAAATACACATTTTTTGGAAATATCGAAAATATTTTTCCAAAAATATGCCAACATTAAGTCTTTTCAAACTACAAATCAATACAATTTCAACCAAACAACCACAATAATACCGAAATCAGAAACACATGAATATCAACATATAGCATACTACAATAAAATTATTTTTTGGATAATCTATGCAACAAAAGAATAAAACTTTCATTCGCGGTAGATTCTGATTGACAAAAATAGTGTATTTTTGAAACCCGAAACTAAAATTTGGCAACCGCGGAAATGATACCTAAGTGCGTGTTGGTATCCTGCGGACTTGCGAAACTATCATTACAACAGAAACAACCGTAACGCAAAGAAGCATTAATCAATTTTATCCTCCTCAACCAAATTGATTATTTAAAAGGCCTCGGAAAAACGAGGCCATTCTTTTTCGCACTAATCGCAGGCAGCACCCCCCACCTTCTACCGACAGCATCACCGCGCTGAATGGCAAAACAGCATCACGACATGATGCCATTCGGATCTAAAAAATGATGGCAACCAAAGCAGATTTTGCTTTGGTGGTGGAGAATGACAAAGTGAGGTTTGGGGCGAGAAAAGTGTAGCTTCGCTCTTCCTTCGCTTTTCCTTCGCTATGGCTTCGCTCTGAGAAACAGTCCATAGGCAATGTTTCACGGCATATTCAGCGTAGTTAAGCCCAGCCCCTCTCCAGCCTTCTGCGGCAAGAGAGGATGCACGCAGGAGAGGCGAAGATACTTGCACTCGGAAATGTCAAAATAAATTTTGCCATTTCGCTCGTTTTTTGTATCTTTGCAAAATATTATTTTTAAAAGATGAAACGATATTTTATTATATTAGTGATGGTTTGGGCATCCTGGACCCTACAGGCGCAGGATCAACCGCTGTTTGCGAACGATGTATTCTCGGTTTTCCCACGCAAAGTGGTGCAAGCCGAACATCATGCCCAGGTGGCTGCCGACAATGCGCTGACTTCCACTTTCGAGCACCGCGAATGGCTTCTGAAGAACGCCGACAAGGGCGGCCTGCCAACCTTCAGCTGCAACATCCCACTGAGCAACGCGATGCACAACCTCTCGCTCGATGAGTTGTGCGCCCTGGTGGAGAAAGACAGCATTTGGCACACCGCACCCGGCCAGCAGGGCATCGGCACCCGCGAACTGGGTTATGGCTCGCTGCTGGGACTGTCGTACCTCTATCCCCGTGTGACAGAAAAGAGTTTGATGAGCCGCGTAAACGGCTGGCGCGTGTTGCAAGATGCCGGCACAGGCGGTTCTTGGCCGGTGAGCACAGACCGCGCACTATGGGTGCTGGCAGCTTGGCAGCACTATCTGGTGACCGGCGACAAGGGCTGGCTGAAGCGCAGCTACGACGTGGTCCGCTCCACCTTGATGCAGGACGAGGCCACCCTCTTTGACGAGAGCACTGGCCTGGTGAAAGGCGAATCGAGCTATCTGGACAGCCGCGAGCAATCGTACCCACGCTGGATGCAGCCCGCCGACATTGCCATGAGCCAATGCCTAAGCACCAATGCTATCTTCTACCGTGCCAACGTGATAGCCACCCGCATGGCCACCCTCTTGGGTGACAAGAATTTCATCCCCGTCTACCAAGCCCGAGCCGAAAAAATCAAAGCCGGCATCAACCAGCATCTTTGGCTGGAAGACAAGGGCTACTACGGCCAATATCTCTATGGCCGCGAGTTTCCCATCGTATCGCCACGCAGCGAAACGCTGGGCGAAGCCTTGTGCATCATCTTTGGCATCGCTGACGAGGCCAGAGCCCGCCGAATTGTGAGTTCAGTCGCACTCACCCCTTGGGGAACACCTTGCTTCAACCCCCAGATTCCCAACATTTACCCCTACCACAACAATGCCGTATGGCCTTTCGTAGAAGCCTATTGGATGTGGGCTTCGGCAAAGGCCGGCAACCAGCAAGCCGTGGTGCACAGCATGGCCAGCATCTACCGTACGGCATCTATCTTTGCCACCAACCAGCAGAATGTGGATGCCACCCTTGGCGGACTGAACACGGCAAAGAATTCGCGCGGATCGATTCTGAGCGCTGTAGGCAATCTGAGCGTGGCACACAAGATTCTGATGGGCGTGGATTTCGTAGAGCAAGGCCTAGCAGTGCGTCCCTTCGTGCCCAAAGACTGGACCGGACAGAAGCGCCTGACCATGCGTTACCGCAAGGCGCTGCTGGAGATTGTGGTGGAGGGCTATGGCGACAAGATTGCCGGGTTCTATGTTGACGGCAAGCGCCAGAAAGAGCCCATAGTGTCGGGCTCAATCACCGGCAAACACAAGGTGCGCGTGGTGATGGCCGATGGGTTCAACTACCAGGAAGCCGCCAAGTTCGGCCCGGTGACAACAAGTCTTGAAACCGTTCCGCAGGTGTATTTCGAAGGCCGCAACATGCTGGCATGGCACCCGGTAATGGGGGCTGTGAAATATAAGATTTTACGCAACGGACAGTTGCTAACCACCCGTGATGAGCAACTGAACGGCAACAGACTGGCCATAGGCAAGGCTTCCACCTACACTGAATACCAAGTGATTGCCGTGGACAAAGATGGCAACGAGAGTTTTGCCAGCGAGCCCCTGGCGGCATACGATGGCAATGAGATGTGGCTAGATATGGCCAAGTTCGGCCAAGCAAGCCATACCCCAGAAGTGAGAGGATATACTGGGACAGGAGCCGTGGAAGTGTCGGCCAATACAAACCAGAAAATAACCATCCCCTTGAGAATCGAGTCCGAAGGCATTTATCGCATAGACTTCCGCTACGCCAACGGCAGCGAAAGTCCCTCAGCCTCCGACCAATGCGCAGCCCGCACCCTGTGGCTAACCGACGCCGACAGGCAGATATGCATTGGGCAGGTGGTCATGCCACAACGCGGCAAAGACCTCTGGGACGCATGGGGAATGAGCAACGGCCTGGATGTCTATCTGCCGGCAGGCGAGCACACTTTGCTAATGACTCTCGGTCCGGAGAACGAGAACATGAATAATCAAGGTGTGAACAAAGCCATGATTGACGCTATAAGATTGGTAAAAGTGGAGAAATAATATAATTCAATATATAGTATGGGAAAAATAGAAAATTCTAGAAAAAAGAGGAAAACCATAGTTTGGAGCATCTTAGGATTAGCCGTAGCGATTTTCGGCGGATTCCAAATCTTCAAGCTAGTATGTTCCAACGAAGAGCACCAATTCTTGGATGAGATGCTACTTGTGCCAAAAAAAGTCATGCTTGACCAGGGTGCTGCCCGACTCTGCTGGGCATACACCGGAATCGCACAAATTGAAGCAGAGATCATACGACAGGGCATGGACCCCGTGGACTTGAGCGAGGCATATATTGCTTATTACAACTCGATGGACCGAGTGAATGCAGCCTTGAAAGACGAGGAGTTGACCTGGAACTTTGGCGGATGCCTGGCCGATGTGTGGGAAAGTATTGAGGAATACGGCATTGTGACAGAGGAGAATATGCCTTACCCCAAGGATGAGGAGTGCACTAGACTGAATTTAGAATTGGTCGGCAAAGACGGTTTGATTGCACAAACTAGGGAGGCTGATCTTTCAGGCAGTGCCGAAGGATCCAAAATCTGCCGCGAAAACATCTTAGCAGCCCATGACCGCTGCTTCGCCGAACGAAACGAAACGGTGGTATTCCAAGGCGACACACTGACACCCAAACAGTTTGCCGAACGACTGAATATCCGCCCAAAGGACTTCATCCAGGTGACATCGGTGACCGACCACAAATACAACGACTGGGTGGTAATGGACTATAAAGACCATTGGCGCAAGGTGCCCGCATGGAATGTGCCCCTAGACACTTTGATGGATATGATTGACAGATCTATCGAGAAGGGCTACACCGTATCGTGGGATGGCGACATCAGCGAATGGGGTTTTCGTTGGCATTTCAAACAAGGATTTGCTAAATTGATGGGCAAGAATGAGCGCCTTGTGAGCCCCGAGCAACGCCAACGCGCTTTGAAGTTCAAGCGCACTACCGACGACCACACGATGCTGATCTGCGGCACGGCAAGAGACGAAAACGGCAACAAGTACTACATCATGAAGAACAGTTGGGGCAAACAGTTGCCCAACGGCGGTATGCTGTTTATGACGCCTGCCTATATGCGATATAAGACTATCATGCTCACTTTCAAACGAGAGTTTCTCGGAATGTAGTGTTGGCCATCAATAAAATACCTCCAGCGACTTCGGTCGACTGGAGGTATTTTATTGATATCTCTGAATGATATTCTGCGCACCAGCGGAGACTATGCCACAACGATGCTCTCATCATCCTCCACACGGAGGTTCTGCATGATGAACTCGCGACGCTCGGAGGTGTTCTGACCCATATAGAAACGAAGGACTCCCTGGGTGTCGAAATCTTTGTGGAGCAACACTGGGTCGAGCCGCATGTCTTGGTTGATAAAACCTTTGAACTCATCCGGAGAGATTTCACCAAGACCTTTGAATCGTGTGATCTCGGCATTGGATGTGCTATTGATGGCGGCTATGCGTTCCTCATCGGTGTAGCAGTAGGTTGTCTTTTGTTTGTTGCGAACGCGGAAGAGCGGAGTTTGCAGGATGTAGACATGGCCTTGGCGAACAAGGTCGGGATAGAATTTGAGGAAGAAAGTCAGCAGCAGGAGGCGGATGTGCATACCGTCGACATCGGCATCGGTGGCGATGACCACGTTGTTGTAGCGGAGGTTCTCCATGCCGTCGTCAATATCCAAAGCATTGTGCAAAAGGTTGAGTTCCTCATTTTTATACACTTCGGCTTTGCCTACGGAAACGGTGTTGAGGGGTTTGCCTCGGAGTGAGAATACGGCCTGTGTCTCCACATCGCGGCTCTTGGTGATGGAACCCGAAGCCGAAAGGCCCTCGGTGATGAAGATGGTGCTCTCCAAACGGCGAGAGTGATTGCTGTTGTAGTGCACATGGCAGTCGCGTAACTTGCTGTTATTGAGGCTGGCTTTCTTTGAACTCTCCTTGGCCAGTTTCTTGATTCCGGAAATATCTTTGCGCTCTTTCTCGTTGCGCTGGATTTTCTCCAGGAGGATGTCGGCCGTCTCGGAATTCATGTGCAGATAATTGTCGAGATGGCGCTTGAGGATGTCAAGAATGTAGGTCTTGAGGAATGGGCTGCTGTTGGTTCCGTCCTGGTTGTTGGGTTCTAGGTGGGTCGAACCGAGCTTTGTCTTGGTTTGTGCCTCGAAGACAGGCTCTTGGATGCGGATGCACAGGGCGCAGACCAAGCCTTGGCGGATATCCTCGGGGGTGAATTCCTTCTTGTTGTAGAACTCCTTCACCACGCGGGCATAGCCCTCGCGGAAAGCGCTTTGGTGGGTGCCACCCTCGGTGGTGTGCTGGCCGTTGACAAAGCTGTAGTAGTAATCGCTATTTTGTCCATTCACATGGGTGAAGGCGGCCTCGAAATCGTCGTCCTTGATATGGATCACGGGGTAGAGGCCGGGCTGCTCCATGTTGTGCTCAAGCAAGTCGAGCAGACCGTTTTTGGAGTAGTAGCGCTTATCATTATAATAAAAGGTGAGGCCGCGGTTGAGGTAGCAGTAGTTCCAAACGCGGCGTTCGACATATTCGCTGATGAAATGGAAGTTGCCAAAGAGCTTTGAGTCAGGAACGAACTCCACTAGGGTGCCCGTGGCCATGAAGGGATCCTCGGCAGTGTAGGGCAGAATGCCGCTATCGGAAGTGAGTTTGCCCTCAGAAAACTCGGCCGAGCGAGTCGATCCGTCGCGGAAGGCCTGGACGCGGAAATAGGAGGATAGGGCGTTGACGGCCTTGGTACCTACGCCATTGAGGCCCACCGACTTCTGGAAAACCTTGTTGTCGTATTTCGCACCGGTGTTCAGCTTGCTGACTGCCTCAATCATCTTGCCCAAGGGGATGCCTCGGCCATAGTCGCGAATGGACACTTTGCGCTCGGCAAAGTTGATGCTCATTTCGATGCGCTTGCCGTGGCCGGCGGTGAACTCATCGATGGCATTGTCGATGACCTCCTTGATGAGGACATAGATGCCGTCGTCGTGCGATGAGCCGTCGCCCAGTTTGCCGATGTACATACCCGGGCGCAGGCGGATATGCTCCATGTCTTCGAGGTGGATGATGCTGTCGTCGCCATATTCAACAGGCTTATTCAGAGGCAGTTCGTTGAGGTCTTCCATGATGCTAGATACATATAATTTGCAAATGCAAAATTACGATTTTTTTTTTAAATAATAAGAATTCCCAGAAAAATTAGCCATGCAAGCTATTGCCGGACTCGCAATTCGGATCCGGCTAAATACCATTCAACATCACTAGCGGACAACAACTCTTCTTGAGTGATAATCACCTACTTGCACAAGATACACGCCGGCGTGCGGCATATTATAAGCAACAACGTTTTCAGCACAATATGACGAAATCAGGCATCTGCCAACTTCATCGAATATTTTTATCCGTTGGCCTACAACGTTGCTCACCTCTATTCGTAGTCCGTCCGCAGCTATATGGAAACCATACAAATTCACATCCTCCACACCCTGTGTCTCAGATTCAAATGTTGCCACCAGCACACTATCAGACTCAACCTCAACAGTGCGAACATTTTCCGTAACGCCATCGCTCCACATCACAAATCTTGCCCCGGCCTTAGGCACCGCAGCCACCTCAACCTCAGTTCCTTCAACAAAACGGCCCCGGCCTACCACATAGCCTAGCCCAACATTCGCCGACACTACATCCAGCGAATAATAGACCAACTCAGGCTGGATTGTGACAGTATCGTAATGCCACAAATCTAAATATGCGGTATCATGAACATAAACAATATATGGAACGGAATCTACAACCGTCACCGTATCATGCACAAAGTACGGAATAGAATCAACCACAACCAACGTATCAATCAAAACAATGGTGTCGCGAACAATCACAGTATCAGGATCTGGTACAGAATCCAACACACTGAAAGCGAAGATGGCAGCAATCGTCGTGTCGTGCGATAGGACAAAAGTATACGGATTGTCGCGCGAGCCATCACTCCAATGGTCAAATCGGCAAGAATCGCTGCTTGTGGCCGCAACAGTGATATGCAAATCATCGCAACTGGGAACCACGGTTACGTCAACACTGCCCATAGTCCCATTTTCGCTTACGACCGAATAAGCTGGCAGCGAACCAAAGGTCTCGTAACTGCAACTATTTGGCCAATAAGATTTCTGCCTGTAAGCCGAAGCACTTCCGCAAGGCACCCAGACGGTCCTGCTAGAATCGGCCCATCCATAGAAAGAGGATGAACTTGCATAGCAAGGTGTTGCCGAAGCAAAGGTAAGCGTGCGAAGATTGCTGCAACCGGAAAATGCATAGAGGGGAATGTTCGCAAGCGTGGCCGGGAAAGACAGGCTGTCGAGACTGCTGCAACCACTGAAAACATAATTGCCCAAATCGACCAGTCGGGTGGGAATATTCACTTGCGCCAGCGAAGCGCAGCCGTAGAAAGTGCTGAGTGGAATGGATGTAATGGCATCGGGCAGCACCACCGATTCCAGTGCCGAGCAACCATAGAATACGGACGACCCCAAAGTTGTCACAGTATTGGGCATCGCAAACGAAGTGAGGCTTGAGCAACCGTAGAAAGCAGAGGTATTGATGGCCGTCAAGGAGTCGGAAAAAGTTATTGACGACAGACTGCTGCAGCCTTGAAAAACAGAAACGCTGAATTGGCGAACAGCATCGGGCACTACAACACTATCCAATGCCGAACAATTCAGAAAAGCATACGGGCCAATGCTGTCAATGGACGAAGACATATCCACACTCAGCAAACTACGACATTCCTCAAATGCGTATCGAGCTATCGTGCTGACGGTATTAGGAATCGTCACGCGGGTGGCCGAAATACGGCAAGCCAGCACAGTGGTCCTAGTGCTGTCGGCATACACCAAATCTCCATCCACATGACCATTTACCGACAACGCTCCCCAAGGCGAGCCCGTAGCACTGCCACCATACTCAATATTTTTCAGCCTATAGAATGCGCTCATCCCAATGGCTTGAACCCTGTCGGGAACCACAACATCCGACAAATTCCTGCAACAATAAAACGCTTGAAAACCTATGGAAGTCAACGAGTCAGGAAAAACAAAACTTGCAAGAGAACGGCAGTTATAAAACAATTCTTCCGAGATGGATGTCAGTGTGTTAGGCAGAGTGGCGCTTACCAACGAAGTGCAACCTCTAAAAACACCGTTGCCTAAAAAGGTCACTCCCGAAGGCACTACCACGCTGTCCATAGCAGTACAGTCCAAAAAGGCTTTTTCTTTTATGCGCACCACCGACGCAGGAAAATCCACATGGCGCAGCGCGCTGCAGTAGGCAAAAGCTTGTTGGCCAATCACCGCCAGCGTATTGGGGATTGCGATACTTGACAAGCTGCTGCATCCACTAAAAATCCAATCCGGCAATTGAGTCAAAGAGTCGGGCAACACGACGCTGGTCAGACTTGAACACAATTGGAATGCCGCTGTTCCGAGGCTGGTCACAGAGTTTGGAAGAACCGCGCTTTGCAGACTGCTGCAATAAAAGAAAGCCTTATTTCCAACACTGGTCAGACTGCTAGGAAATACCACGCTTACCAATCCCGTGCAGCCATAGAAAGCGGATGCGTCCACGCTTGTCAACGTTGAAGGCAGCACCACATGGGTCAAACTGCTGCAGCCTCGAAAAACCTCCGTACCCATTGTGGTCAGCCCATCCGGCAGCGTGACGCTAGTAAGACTTGTACAATCACGAAAAGCATTTGAAGGCAAACTGGAAACAGTATTGGGCAACACAATGCCGGCCAATGCGCTACATCCATAGAAAGCCGAAGTGCCAATAGATGTCAGCGAACTGCCTAAACTCACCGTATCGAGCGACGTGCACCCATAGAAGGCCGAATTGCCAATAGCCGTTAACGAATCGGACAGCAGCGCGCTGGCCAAACTGGTGCAGCCATAGAAAGCCTCGTTGCCAATGCTGACCAACGCATTGGGAAACGAAACAGACACCAATGCGGTGCAGTTACGAAACGCCTTAGTCCCAATAGTCGTCAACGAATTAGGCAGCACCACACTGTCTAATGACAAACAGCGGAAAAAAGCCTGCTCTCCTATCGAGGTAAGCCCTGCGGGAAACGCCACACTGTCCAAAGCCGAGCAACTGGAAAAAGCCTGGAGAGGAATAGCAGTCAACAAGGCCGGAAGAACAATCTTCTGCAGCGACGAACAGCCGGTGAACACAAAATTTCCGAGTTGGGTTAGTCGAGAAGGCAACGAAATGTTTACCAGCCCCGTACAATTGTAGAAAGCATAAGCCCCAACGCTCGTTACCGATTCGGGAAGCGTCACTTGCGTCAGCCCCGCACAAGCGTAGAATGCGTTATTTCCAATGCCCACAACAGGATACATAGTGGAGTCTCGCAACACAGAGTCTGGTATTGTCACTGCTCCGGTCGGACGGTCAAACCCCGAGTAACACGAGCTCGTTGAAGAACCCGGAAATGTCACCACGGCTCCGGCGCTTTCAATTTTATAATACAATGTATGTCCGCTGGGTGACACGGCGCTGAAATCGTAAGCCCACAAAGCATTCACACATAGAATCAGGGCAATAAAAAGCAAAATCTTCTTCATTTCTACTAATTTTGAAATTGCAAAGATACGAAAAAAAACTCAGATGATGGATTTTTGTTGATTTGACGATTGGTTTTTTGATGATTTGCCAAGCACAGATTTCCACCATACAAATGGTTCCAATAAGTTGAAAACCTATACACCAAATAGTCTATCAAGTGCGAAATCCACTTTCAAATCTTATTGCCAGGAAACAGCAAACCAAATAGACAAATTTGCGAAAGCTAAAGTGGCCGCAGAGCCGGGAAATAGTAGACCCGCCGTAACCCCGTTGAAGACCCGTTGAAGACCCGCTCGTGAAACACTAGCCTTGGCGGTGTTTCACAAGGGTCTCGCCCCATTTGAGAACGAAACTCGCAAAGTCCTGTCTCAGCCGTGTGTCAGACCCAGGCAGAATGGCATGGAAATTGGCCGGGAAAAGAGTGCCGAAGAGCGAAAAAAACGAGCGGTTTTAGGGATGTTTAACAACACGTTAATAAAAATATTTTATCATATCAAAAAAAAAACGTATCTTTGCAAATTAATTAAACAAAGGAAACAAATAACAATTATTAATCACATAAATCTAATATTATGGCATTTAAAGGTCAAATCGTAATCGATACCGAGCATTGCAAAGGCTGCGGCGTATGCCTCGAAGCTTGCCCAATGAAGTGCATCGAGTTATCGAAAAATGTAAACGGCAAGGGTTATAACTACACCCACGTCGTAAACGACAACTGCATCGGTTGCGCCAGCTGCGCTATCGTTTGCCCTGACGGCGTCATTTCCGTCTACAAAGTCAAATGTTAAACTAGAAAAAGAAAGATAAACATGGCAAAAGAACTGAAATTAATGAAGGGCAATGAAGCTATTGCTCGCGCTATGATTGCCAGCGGTACGGACGGCTATTTTGGCTATCCTATCACTCCGCAGTCTGAAGTTATGGAAACTCTGATGGCCGAAAAACCCTGGGAGACCACCGGTATGGTTGTTCTCCAGGCTGAATCCGAGCTTGCTCTCATCAACATGGTTTACGGTGGTGCCGGTACTGGTAAGAAAGTTGCGACCTCTTCTTCTTCTCCTGGAATCTCGCTGATGTGCGAAGGTCTCACCTACGTCGCCGGCGCCGAA
>JAZLLD010000033.1:0-22739 GCA_045597945.1 Bacteroidales bacterium | reverse complement strand
TAAATAAGGTATAAATATAGGATAAGGAACGGAGGAAGGGCGGGGGAAGGGTGGGCGCAGCTAGAGGCGGATGGGGTAGCGGAGGAGGTGTTCGTCGAGCATGTGCTGGGGGATGATGGCCTTGATGGCATCGGCTATGATGTTGAGCATGCCCTCGCGCACGTAGTCTTCGCGGATGAAGAGCGAGACGCGGCGGGTGGGCTCGGGGTTGACTAGCGGCCGCACATTTTTCTGGTCCTCGGGCCGCAGGAGGGGGACGTGGAGCTCGGGCAGCACGGTGAAGCCGTCGTTGGCGTTGATGAGGTGGAGGAGGGTGGGGATGTTGCCGGAGGCATAGATGGAGCGGCGCTGGGCTTCCTGGGTGCTGAAGATGTCGACTTGCTCCTGGAAGCTGATTTCGTGCTGGAGGACCCAGATCCGCTCAAGGGGCATGGTGGCGGAGCAGATGCTATCTAGCTGGATGAGAGGGTCGTTGGGCGAGATGTAGGCGACGAATTTCTCGGTGTAGAGTGGTATTTCGAGCAGTCCTTCGATGTGGTGGGTGAGCGACATGATGGCCATGTCGATGCGGGCGGATTTGAGTTGCTCAACCACTCGCTTGCGGTTCATTTCGCCGGCACGGATGTTGACGCCGGGGAGTTGTTGGATGTGTTTGAACAGCTGGGGGATGATGCAGGGGGCGATGGTGGGAGTGATGCCGATGATGATGTTGCCTTGTGTTTTTTGGCGTTCGGTGAGGATGGATTCTTTGAGCTGTTTAGCATGGTAGAGGACGATGCGGGCTTGGCGGATGACTTCGCGGCCGGCCTCGGTGGGGCAGATGGGGTGGCTGTTGCGGTCGAAGATGACCAGGTCGAGTTCTTCCTCAAGCTTTTTCAGCATGGAGCTGAGGGTGGACTGGGTGATTCCGCACGACTCGGCGGCGCGGACGAAATGGCGCTGTTCGTCGATGGCTAGGATGTACTCTAATTGCTGTAGTGTCATAGCGTTAGAAATTATTTATTGGTTTATTGAATGGTTGAATCGGCTGCAAATATACGATTTTTTTCTGGATTAATTGATATTTTGGATATTGATTTTTTCAATCGCGGCTTGTTTTTATTAGATATTTGTATGTGAGAAAAAGGTTGTATTTTTACAGCCGAAATCAGCAACCAACCAAGAGCCGCCGTGAGCCTGAGAGAACGCCATGTTGTTCGCCTCCGGCACTGTGGCAAAACCAAACAAAGTCTCAACCATAAAATTGAACAAAGATGAAAAACGTTTCACAACAAACCAGAGGTGGCGGTAGCAGTTTCCGCCAGGGCCGGATGGCCGTGAAGGTGCGCAAGGCCAGGTCTTTGTGCCGCCGCAAGGTGTCGGGCCGGTCAAAAACAATGCAGGCCGGAGAGCCTTCGGCCTACGGGGTGGAGGATTTGTCTACCCATGAAGTGGAAATCTTGGAGTATAACAGTAATGGGGACTGTTATGATTGATGCCAGGGTTATCTGTTGCTAGTTAATTCCCAACTTGTTGAGGGTGTGGCCAGCCTTGGCCATGCCCTCTTTTTTGGGGCTGGGGACGGTATTGTTTTTTATATTTATTACCAATATTTATTGTTATGTTGATATTTTTTTGTATTTTTGTAATTTGAAATAAATTATAACATTATGCAGAATTTACTGATATACAATACCCTTTCGCATCAGAAAGAGCTTTTCAAGCCCCTCACTCCCGACCATGTGGGCATGTATGTGTGCGGTCCCACGGTTTATGGCGACGGCCATCTGGGCCATGCGCGCCCCGCTATCACCTTTGATGTGCTGTTCCGCTATTTGCAGCATATTGGCTACAAGGTGCGCTATGTGCGCAACATTACCGATGTGGGCCATCTGGAGCACGACGCCGATGAGGGCGAGGACAAGATTGCCAAGAAGGCTCGCCTGGAGCAGCTGGAGCCCATGGAGGTGGCGCAGTATTATACCAACCGCTACCACAAGGCTATGGATGCGCTGAATGTGCTGCGCCCCAGCATCGAACCCCATGCCTCGGGCCATATCCTGGAGCAGATTGAGCTGGTGCAGAAAATCATGGATGCCGGCTATGCCTATGAGAGCAACGGCAGCGTGTATTTCGATGTGCGCAAGTATCATGAGGACTTCAAGTGCTACGGCCGCCTGAGTGGCCGCGTGATTGACGAGATGCTTTCCACCACCCGCGAGCTGGACGGCCAGAGCGAGAAGCGCGAGACTGCCGACTTTGCCCTTTGGAAGAAGGCCGCACCCGAGCATATCATGCGCTGGAATTCGCCTTGGAGCGTTGGCTTCCCCGGCTGGCATACTGAGTGCACGGCTATGGGTACCAAGTATTTGGGCGAGATGTTCGACATCCACGGCGGCGGCATGGACCTCATGTTCCCCCACCACGAGAGCGAGATTGCGCAGCAGACTTCGGTTTGCGGCCACGGCCCTTGCAAGTATTGGATGCACAATAATATGATTACCATCAATGGCCAGAAGATGGGCAAGTCGCTGGGCAATTTTATCACCCTTGATGAGTTTTTCACCGGCAGCCACAAGCTCTTGCAGCAGGCTTATTCGCCCATGACCATCCGCTTCTTCATCCTCCAGGCTCATTATCGCAGCACCGTGGACTTCAGCAATGAGGCTCTGGTGGCTGCCGAGAAGGGCTACAGCCGCCTGATGCAGGCCTACAAGACGCTGGGCCGCCTGCAGGCTTCCAAGACTAGCTCGGTGGATGTGAAGGAATATCGCCAGAAGTGCTATGATGCTATGAATGACGATTTGAATACGCCTATCGTTATCAGCATTTTGTTCGACATGGCCAAGCTGATCAACACCGTCAACGACAAGAAGGCTACCCTCACCCAGGCCGATATCGATGAGCTGAAATCGGTGATGGACACTTTTGTGTTCGCCGTCATGGGTCTGCGCGATGAGGCCAGCAGCGACAATACTGCCCTCATTGATGGTTTGATGCAGATGATTCTGGACATGCGCGCTACTGCCAAGGCCAACAAGGACTGGGCTACGAGCGACAAGATTCGCGATGCCCTCGGCGCCCTGGGCGTTACCGTGAAGGACGGCAAGGATGGCGCAACTTATGAAATTTAGTGATTAAAAGTTAGGAATAAAGAGTGGGTTGTTGTGATGGACCACCGCACCCACTTTTTATTCTTATTTCATTTTGAAGATTATGCAAAGCATACTATTGGTTTTCTTGGGCGGCGGTTGCGGCAGTGTATGCCGGTGGGGGATTTCGCTGTGGCTGAAGCGATATGCGGTAAGTCTGGGCGGCCTTCCCATACACACGTTGGCTGCCAACCTGCTGGGATGTATGCTGATAGGTATGTTCACCGCCTGGCTGGCCAAACAGCCCAATCCGCAGTGGGCGCTGTTGCTGACCACGGGATTCTGCGGAGGTTTCACCACCTTCAGCACTTTCTCGCTGGAGCTGCTGGACTTGCTCCGCACAGGCCACAGCGGCCTGGCCGTGCTGTATCTGGCCGTGTCGCTGCTGGTGTGCGTAGGGGCCGTGGCTGGTGGTATGATGTTGCTTAAGAATTGAAATATGTATAGTTATAAATATCCGCGTCCTGCTGTGACGGCAGATTGTGTCATCTTCGGTGTGGCTGAGGATGGGAGCAGGAGGTTGTTGCTGGTGAAGCGCGGCAAGGATCCTTTTGCCGGATTGTGGGCTTTCCCCGGTGGTTTTTTGGAAGAGAACGAGACTCTGGAACAGTGCGCTAGGCGCGAGTTGAAGGAGGAAACCGGTCTGGAAATGGCCAGCCGATTTGAGGAGCTCAAGAGTTTTAGCGCTGTTGACCGCGACCCCCGTGGCCGCACTATCACGGTGGCATTCCTGGCCGAGGTGCCGTTGGCCCAGGTGAAGGGCGGCGACGATGCTGCCGAGGCATGCTGGTTCGGCTTGGATGCGATTCCCGGCCTGGCATTCGACCATGACGAGATTTTGCAAGTCGCGCTGCAGCGATTGGGACTGAGCTGTTTGCACGGCTCGTGCAATAAATAATGAGAATAGTCGTTATGATAGTATTATGACTAAGAAGAAAACTACATATTCGTTAGGTGTGGTGCTGATTGCGGCCCTGTTGGGTCTGATGGTCGGCGCATTGCTCACTCCGCGTCTGCCCCAGCGCAACGGCCAGAGTTCAGAGATGGCCAGTAGGGTGAGCGCAGTGATGAGTCTGGTGGATAACTATTATGTAGACAAGGTGACTGGCGATTCGCTCACCGATTTGATGATGAATGCGATGCCCTCCACCCTCGACCCCCACAGCTGTTATCTTTCGCCAGATGCTTTTGCCAAGGAGGCAGAAATGGTGCAAGGCCAGTTTGAGGGTATCGGCGTGACGCTGTACTATTTGAACGATACTGTCTATGCCAACACGGTGATGCCCGGCAGCCCGGCAGCGCGCATGGGAATCCATCCCGGCGACCGCATCATCAAGGTGGACACTAATACGGTTTCCGGTACAGGTCTGACCAAGACTCCCTCGGGAGTGGTGGACTTGATTCGTGGTCCACGCCATAGCACTGTGGTGCTGGGAATCCAGCGTGGCGGAAGCGAGAAACTGATTTACAAGAAGGTGCAGCGCAATGTGATTCATCATGCTTCTGTTCCGGCTGCTGTGATGCTGGATAAGGAGACCGGCTACATCTTGGTGACAAGGTTTGCCGGCACAACGGCATGCGAGTTCCATGCCGCACTGCTGCAGCTGACGCGGGAAGGTATGAAGCACCTGGTGCTTGACCTGCGGGGCAACGGCGGAGGTGTGCTGGACGGTGCTATCCAGATGGCCGACGAGCTGTTGCCGACAGGCGATTTGATTGTTTATACCCAGGGGGCTCACGACCGCCGACGCAATGTGTATGCCACCAAGGGCGGTCTGTTTGAAGAAGGCCGGCTGACGGTGCTTATCAATGAGCATTCGGCTAGTGCCAGCGAGGTGGTTTCGGGTGCCATCCAGGACAATGACCGCGGCGCGATTATCGGTCACCGTAGTTTCGGTAAAGGATTGGTACAGCATCAGTTCGACTTGCCGGGCAACTCGGCTGTGCTGCTGACTGTGGCCCGCTACTATTCTCCTTCGGGCCGTTGCATCCAGCGCCCCTACGACAAGGGTAGCGATGACTACTATATGGAATATTTGAACCGTGTGCTGAGCGATTATGCCTCGGCTGACTCGGTGCTGAATGTGCAGGACACCACGCAGGAGTTTGTCACCAAGAATGGCCGCAAGGTGTATGGGGGCGGTGGCATCCAGCCCGATGTGGTGCTACCGTATATGCGCGATACCAGTGTGGTGTATTACAATAGGTTGATAGAAAAGCAGGTGCTTGAAACTGTGTTGTTCTCAACCCTTTTTGCCCACTACGACGAGATTATTAAGAAATATCCCGATGAGGATACATTTATCAAGAATTTCGTGGTGGACGATGCCTTGTGGGAATCGATTCTGAAACAGGCTGATAAGAAGGGTTTGAAACGCCATGCCGCAGGCATTGCAAAATATGGCAAAGAAATCCGCAACCGCTATAAGGGGCTGATGGCCTTGGCGTTGTATGGCGACGATGCCTATTATAGAATTATGATGCCCTTTGACACCGAGTTGCAGCAGGCCATGAAGGCCAATGTGCGGCTGAAGGGCAAAAAATAGTGTTATAAAATTTGAAATAGAGATTATATGAAACGTTTTTCTTCCGTACTGGCCATTATCATGCTGTTCTCGGCTTGCAGTTTATCGGCCCAAAAAGCAACCATCAGTGGCACCATTAGTGATTTGCCCCAGGGAGCAAAAGTAGTTATGCTTCATCGTGATGGCGAGAAAGTTAATACCGACACTGTCGTCGTTGATGCCAAAGGTGGCTTCAAGATGACTGTTGCACCTACCGAGGCTACGCTTTATGAGATGAGTGTGCCTTCGGAGAGCGCCACAATTTGCCATCTTATGGTTTTCCCCAAGGATAAGATTTCGCTCGACATGGTCTATCTTCCCGAGATGCGTGCTTGCAAGATAACCAGCTGCAAAGGTTCTGAGAATGTGGATGTTTACCGCCAGTTCAACGACATTCTGCTGGGGGCTGTCAATCCCACTATGCAGGCCTTGATTCCTAGCCAGTTGGAAAATCTGTTGGAACAGAATAAGCATGTGCTGATCAGTGCTTTCTTGGTTACTATCTTTGAGCAAGACTTTGAGAATCACGCTCATGTATACAAAGAGATCCGCGATGCTCTTGAACCGAAGTATGCCAAAAACATATTTGTCCAGCATCTCTCCGAGCGTTTGAAAGGATTGCTGCTCCCCGGTATGGAAGCACCTGAAATTGAGATGCGTGACCCCGACGGCAATGTGCGTAAGCTTTCTGACCTGCGCGGCAATATTGTGATGGTCGACTTCTGGGCTTCTTGGTGCGGTCCTTGCCGCAGAGAGAATCCCAATGTGGTGAAATTGTATCATAAATATCACGACAAAGGTTTCGATATCTATAGCGTTTCGCTTGATAAAGGCCGCGATGCGTGGGTGAAGGCTATCAAGGATGATGGCTTGGTATGGCCCAACCATGTGAGCGACTTGAATGGCTGGACTTCCTCCGGCGGTAAGACCTACGGTATTATGTCGGTGCCTTCAACTGTGCTTATCGACAAGGATGGCAAGATTATTGCCCGCAACCTGCGCGGTGCCGAGCTAGAGAAGAAGCTTGCTGAATTGTTTGACTAATATGAATTTGAGGACGGCATGATTGCCTGTCAACATAAAATATAAAGATTATGATTACAACTACAATGATAGAAATGGCCTTGAGCCATGTTAACGACCCTGATTTGGGCCGCAGTCTGATTGAGTTGGGCATGATTGAGAACATTGCCATCGATGGCAAAAAGGTTTCTTTCGACCTGGTGCTCACCACTCCTGCCTGCCCAATGAAGAAAAAAATGAGCGATGATTGCGTCAGCGCAATTCATGAATATGTCGACCACGAAGCCGAGGTGGAAATCAACCTCACTTCGCGCCAGATTCCTCAGCCCGACCCCCAGGAGATGGTTCCCGGTGTGAAGAATGTTATCGTCGTGGCTTCCGGCAAGGGCGGTGTTGGTAAGAGCACTGTGGCTGTTAACTTGGCAGTGTCGCTGGCAAAGACCGGCGCTTCTGTGGGCCTCATCGATGCCGATATCTATGGCCCATCCATCCCTATCATGTTCAATGTCACTCAGGAGGATGTCTATGGCGAGGAACACAACGGCAAGACCTATATGAAACCCATTGAGCGTTATGGCATCAAACTGATGTCCATCGGTTTCCTTGTCGATCCGGATAAAGCTCTCGCATGGCGTGGTCCAATGGCCTCCAATGCATTGAAACAACTGGTTTCAGAGACTTGGTGGGGCGAGATTGACTATCTCGTAGTGGATATGCCTCCGGGAACTGGCGATGTCCAGCTCACCCTCGCACAGTCGCTGCCGGTCAAGGGTGCCATCATTGTCAGCACTCCTCAGCAGGTGGCGCTGGCCGATGTGGTTCGTGGTGTCCAACTTTTCCGCAATCCCGACCTCGATGTTCCCGTGCTCGGCTTTGTTGAAAACATGGCCTACTTCACTCCCGCAGAATTGCCTGACCATAAGTACTATATCTTCGGCAAGGAAGGCTGCAAACGCCTGGCCGAGCAGATGAATGTGCCTCTGCTGGGCGAGATTCCGCTGGTGCAGAGCATTGCCGAGAGTGGCGACAACGGTCATCCCGTTTCGCTTCTTTCCGACGATGAGCGTCCTGAGAGCAAGGCCTTTATGGAGGTGGCTCAGAACACCATTCGCGAAATCTGCAAGATCAATGCGTAGAGTGTGACATAGTTCTGGGCTTAGGAGTCAGGCTTTGTGCCAATCGCCTAAGCCCACGACTTTTTATTAATTATATTCAATATTATTATCATGACTGACCAAGAGAAAATCGTTATCGAAGAACGCGTTAAAAATGCCCTTAGCCAGATTCGCCCTTACCTGCAGCAGGATGGTGGCGATGTGGAATATGTCGACATGACCAATGAAGGCGTAGTCATGGTGCGCCTCCAGGGCCACTGCGGCACTTGCCCTCATGCACTCCAGACCCTCAAGCAGGGTATTGAAACCGCCGTCAAGCGCGCTATTCCCGAGGTGAAATCAGTAGAGCGGGTGTAAACCAGGAGCTTCTCCAATCATCAATCTGACAGCAAATGATCTATACAAAGACAGGCGACAAGGGCACCACCTCGTTGGTAGGTGGCACCCGTGTTGCCAAATGTGATATCCGTGTTGAGGCATACGGCACTGTGGATGAGCTCAATGCCCATGTGGGCTTGCTAGCTGAGATGATTCGTTCCACCGATGCGGTTCATTACGGCCTCCTCAAGCAGGTGCAGAACAATCTTTTCATTGTTCAAACCCTCTTGGCTACAGAAAAGGAGCTCCCATACGAGCTGCCTCATCTGCCTGCAGATGCTGTGGCACAGATGGAACAGGCCATCGACAATCTTCAGGCTGTGCTGCCGCCATTCCGTTGCTTTGTGATTCCGGGTGGTAATATTCAGTCGGCCCAGTGCCATGTGGCCCGCACCGTCTGCCGCCGGGCAGAACGCTGCATAGTTGCTCTGGCTCAGCAGGCTCCGGTGGAAGAAGAAATCTGCTGCTATGTCAACCGCCTTTCAGACTACCTTTTCATCCTTTCGCGCCATCTTGTCATCTCTCAGGGCGACGAAGAAAGCCTGTATAAATAGAACTTTGTAAAACTTTTTTTGCAAGTATCAGAAAAATGTGTACTTTTGCAAATTGTTTGAGCAATGTATTGTTGTATATAACGATTTGTTAGATAGAATGATAGGTTGTTTTTCAGACGAGAAAAGAGAATGTTTTTTGCCTATTTGCCGCCGAGTGAGGTTGGCAGAAGGCAGGAGGAAAATAAGAACAAGTTAATAAAAATAGATATATGTATTGGACTCTTGAATTGGCAACTAAATTGGAAGATGCTCCTTGGCCCGCAACCAAGGATGAGTTGATTGACTATGCCCAGCGTACTGGCGCACCTATGGAGGTGATTGAAAACCTCATGGAGATTGAAGACGAAGGTGATCCATACGACAGCATTGAGGATTTGTGGCCGGATTATCCTACCAAGGATGACTTTTTCTTCCAGGAGGACGAATACTAGGCGACATGAAAATTTCTTTTATTGGCTCGGGCAATGTGGCTACCCACCTTGCCCTGGCTTTTCATAATTGTGGCTATAATATTGCCCAGGTCTGGTCTCGCGACTATGCTCATGCCCAGCTCCTGGCAGGCAGGGTAGAGGCTCGGCCCATTGACGATCTGGCTTCGCTCTCCCATACTTCTGATATCTATATTCTGGCAATTTCTGATGACGCACTTTTTGATGTGGCCCTCGACTTGAATTTGGGCGATGCGCTCGTGCTCCATACTTCCGGTGCCACTTCGATGGATGTGCTGAAACCCATTAGCAGTCGCTATGGTGTGCTTTGGTCGCCTCAGACTTTTGTCCGCGATGTGGCTTTGGAATATAGCGAACTGCCTTTCTGCATTGAAGGTTGCAACTCCGACACTCAGGATGACATCGAGCGGCTTATCGGCCATATTTCCAACCACATCTATTATACTACCCGCGAACAGCGCCAGTATCTGCATCTTTCGGCCGTCTTTGTCAACAACTTCGCCAATGTACTCTATGGTGTGGCGCAGAACATCCTTGTCCGCCACGATATTCCCTTCGAGGTGTTGTATACCCTTATTTCCACCACTACGCAGCGTGTGAAATGGGGCGATATCCGATATCAGATGACTGGCCCTGCCGTGCGCGATGATAGGAAGACTTTGGATGCCCATCGTAGACTTCTGGCCGAAGATCCCGACTTCCTGCAGCTCTACGACGAAATGACCAAAATCATCCAAGAAAGGTTTCGGTTTAATTAATTCTGTTGCAATTTCGCTGACGATTGAATGATGATTGACACCCATTGCCATCCCTATGATGAAGCTTTCAATCAGGATCGTGAGGCCGCTGTCCTCCGTGCGGTTGAAGCAGGGGTAGACCTCATGCTGCTGCCCGGTATCGATAGCCAAAGCCATGACGCTCAGGCACGTTTGGAGGCTCAGTTCCCCCAGTATTTCCGCCAGATGATGGGGCTGCACCCCACCTCGGTCAATGAGGATTTCGAGCAGGAGTTGGCAATTGTTGAGCAGAAATTGTTTGCCCCCGACCAGCATTTCGTTGGTGTGGGAGAAATTGGACTTGACCTCTATTGGGACAAGACCTTTTATGAGCAACAACGCGAAGTGCTCATCCGTCAGATGCAGTGGGCTCGCCAGCTCAATCTGCCTGTGTGTCTCCATGTGCGCAAAGCCTATAATGAGTTGTTTGGCCTTCTGCGTGACTTGAATTTCGGGCAGTATCGTGGCGTGATGCACTGTTTTGGCGGCAGTGTGCAAGAAGCCCAACGAGCCGTGGAAATGGGTTTCTATATCGGCATTGGTGGCGTGGTCACATTCAAGAATGCCACTCTTGCCCAGGTGGCCGAGGCTGTGCCGCTGGATCGAATACTGTTGGAGACCGATGCTCCGTATCTTTCGCCGGTGCCATATCGCGGCAAGCGTAACGAGAGTGCCTATATTCCCATCATTGCCCAAAAGATAGCAGACATTCGTGGCATCACTCTGCAGGAAGTGGCTGAAGCCACCACAAATTCCGCCCGCATCCTCTTTCAATTATAGTTTGGCGCAAGCTTTCGTTCCGAAGGTTTGCCTACTTTGGTTTCAGCCATCCGGCAATGCTGCAATAGAACTTGGCGCTTCGCATTATTGGTGGGGCCGCTAAGGCCCCTTGGAGGCGGTAATATTCTGTAGTATCAATGCGGTGAAAGTGGCCCTTTGTTGATGAGAGTCGACCAGATGCCCTGTCCCTCAGGGGCAGTCTCATGCTATTTTAGAGCACTTAGCCAAATCCGTCCCATCCCAGGCTGCCCCTAGAAAGCCCTCATCCCAGACCCAAACTTCGCCCTACCTTCGCTAGTTTTACCTTAGTTATACTATATTTATACCTTAGTTATTCTATTATATATAGGATAAATATAGTATAAATAAGGTATAAATATAGGATAAGGAACGGGTGAAGGACGGGGTTAGGGTGTGATTGCGGAGTGGAAAAACCGTGGTAGTTGCTCTCAAAGAGATGTTTTAGTTTGATTTGAGGCTGGTTTTTCGGCGATTGGATTCAAATTTGCAGGCCATGAACTCGGTTGATAAGCTGGGGCTGGGATTTGATGTTGGGTTACAGCGTTTTGTGGTAGTGGCAGTTGATTACTTGCTGGCAGTCGCCGTGCCAGTTGTGCATTCCGTTGCCAAGGCATTTTGAGAAAACTTTGCAGTCTTTGCAGATTCCTCGCTTGGCCCAATTGCGGTTGCGGAAGGGTTGGAATTTAGTCTGCCATATTTGGTAGAGGTTGTCGCGGTAGATATTGCCCTGGGCAAAGGCCTGGCGGTCGATATTTGGGCAGGCGCTGATGGTGCCGTCGATGAGCACTGAGGCGATGTTGATGCCGGCATGGCACATGTATGGGTTTTGCCGCACTTCGCATTCGTATTTCCCCAGGTAGCCTTCGCAGCTGAAGGTGACGTTCATGGTTGAATTTCCGGGTTGCCGCTTGTCTTTGATGAACTCCATAAGTTGCACGAACTGAGCGTTGCTGAGGTGCATGTCGGGGCAGTCTTTGGCCCGGCCGATGGGAATGATGGTGAAGATGCGCCATTGTTTCACACTAAGTTGTGCCAGGAGGTCGTGGATTTCCTGTAACTGGTGGAGGTTGCGCTGGTTGACGCAAGTGACTACGTCGAAGTTGATGCGGCGCTCTTTTGCGGCAATAGCAATGGCCTGTACGGCACGTTGGAAGCTCTCGGGGTGTTTTCGCATCCAGTTGTGGCTGTCTTCAAGCCCGTCGAGGCTGATGGTGAGTGCTCCGAGTCCGGCTCCCATGAGGTGGGTGTGCATGGTTTGGTCGTAGTGGAAGCCGTTGGAGACAATGCTCCAACCGACACCTCTTTTGCGCAAAGCTCGACCTATCTCGGTGATGTCAGGGCGCAGGAGGGGCTCGCCACCCGTGAGCACGACTGTGAAGCGCCGTGGGCGTTCTTGGCGGGGAATGGTGTCGAAGGCTGATAGGAAGTCGGCCAAGGGCATGTCCTGCACAGCGCTTGTGGCTCCGCAGTCACTCCCGCAATGTTGGCAATGGAGATTGCAGCGGGTGGTGCATTCCCAGAAGAGATAGTTGAGCTCGTGGACACGAGTTTCGTTGGCACGAAAAACTCGGAAGAGGAGGTCGCGGAGGAGGTGTGGCATCAGTTTTGTTTGCGGAGGACGATGTCGACAACGTCATTGTCGTCATGAATCATGAAGGATGTGTCGATGACGGCATAGGCGGAGTCTTGGTCGGTGAACATGAAATGACCCATGGAGCCTTCAGGCGCCCATAAAAATGCTTGGCCGAGTTTGTCGGTGCGAATGTGGAAGCTGGGTGACTGGTTGATTTCGGTTTGGATCCAGATGTTCTCAAGGGGTGTGCCTTCTTCGTCGGTTACATGGAAAACCACGTTGACGCCATCTTCGGCCCATTGGGGTGTGCCATAGCATGCTTGGAATACGAACATGGCGGCTGTGAGCGAGAATCCGGCGAAGATTTTTCGTAGTATTTTCATAATGCTGAGATATTAGTTTTGTGAAAATTCTTTGATGCGTTGCTCCTCGGTGCGGCGGCAGACAAGAATTTGGCCACCTTTTTCGGAGACGATGTATCTGTCGAGGCCTTGGAGAACTACTTTCTTGGCATCCTCGGCATGTACTACGCAGTTGCTGCATTCGTACATGTGGACATTGCCCACGGCACCATTGTTCTGCTCGTCGTGGTTGAGTTTCTCATGCAGTGAGGCCCAGTTGCCGAGGTCGCTCCAACCGAAGTCGGCGGGGTGGGTGTATACTTTGCCGGCAGCGGCTGCGGGCTCCATGACGGCATAGTCGATGGAAATCTTCTCGCAGTTGGGGAAGATGGTCTGCACGTCGAGGTAGGTCTTCATGCGGTCCATGTCGGCTGCCAGGTTGGGCTTGTAGGTCTTGATGGCCGATGTGATGGTATCAACATTCCACACGAAGATGCCGGCATTCCATAAGTAGTTGCCGTCGGCCAGATATTCTCTGGCGGTCTCCAGATTGGGTTTTTCTTTGAAAGCGTCCACATTTTCCACTTCGCCTTGGGCTTTGATACCGGTGCTCTTGATATATCCGTAGCCGGTTTCGGGGCGGTTGGGTTTGATGCCTATGGTGACGATGGCGTTGTTCTCGGCTGTGTAGTCAAGGGCGTTGTTGATGACGCGGCGGAACTCTTCAGGATTCATCACCACGGCGTCTGCGGGTGTCACCACGATGTTGGAGTCGGGGCTTTCTGCTTTGATGCACCAGCAAGCCCAGGCGATGCAGGGGGCTGTGTTGCGGGCGGCTGGCTCGGCCAGGATGTGGCTGGCCGGGATGCCGGGCAGTTGCTGCTTGACGATGTCGACGTATGAGGCATTGGTCACAACCCAGAAGTTGTCCATGGGACAGATTCCTTGGAATCGGTCGACGGTAAGTTGGATAAGTGTGCGGCCGCAGCCGAGAATGTCGATGAATTGTTTGGGGTATTCCGGGGTGCTAAGGGGCCAGAAGCGACTTCCGATGCCGCCGGCCATGATGACGACTTGAGTTTCCATAGTTATGAATTATGATTAGTGAATGATTGAACAATTGTGAGTGATGATTTATGAATTATGAGTGACGAATAACTAATTCATAAATCATCACTTATTATTCACTTAGTTTCTGTATCCGATTACATGGCGGACCTCATCGATGGTGCGCTTGGCGCTCTCGTGGGCTTTCTCCTTGCCCTGGTCCATGACGCGTTTCAGGTAAGCCTCGTCGGCCTGGATCTCTTCGATGCGAGTGCGGATGGGGTCGATGAAGTTGACCATGTCCTCGGCCAGTTGTTTCTTCATGTCGCCGTAGCGAATCTCGCATTTGTTGTAGAGGTCGTTAAAGTATTCTACGGTGTCGGGGGTGGAGACTACCTTCATCAGGGTGAAGAGGTTCTCGATTTCCACCGGTTTGGCCTGGTTCATCTCGGTGGGGCCGCCATCGGTCTTGGCCTTCATGATCTTTTTGCGGATGGATTTGGGGTCTTCGTTCAGGAAAATGGCATTGCCCTCTCCCTCGCTCTTGCCCATTTTGCCGCTGCCGTCAAGGCCGGGGATTTTCACCAACTCGCTGCCAAAGTTGAATGCCTGGGGCAGGGGGAAGACCTCGTTCTTGTACATGTTGTTGAAACGCTGTGCGAAAGTGCGGGTCATCTCTAAGTGCTGCTCTTGGTCTTTGCCTACGGGAACTTTGGTGGCCTTATGTATAAGGATGTCGGCAGCCATGAGGGTGGGGTAGGTGAGGAGGCCTGCGTTGACATTGTTGGGGTTCTGGCGGACTTTGTCTTTGAAACTGGTCACGCGCTCAAGCTCGCCGAGGTATGCATTCATGTTGAAGAAGAGATATAGCTCGATGGTTTCGGGTAGGTCGCTCTGTAGATAGATGGTCGACTTCTCGGGGTCAAGTCCGCAGGCCAGATATTGAGCCAGGATGGTGCGGGCGTTGTTATAGATGTCGCCGGGAGTAGGGTGGGTGGTGAGCGAATGATAGTCGGCAATGAAGAAGTAGCAGTTGTGCTCTTCCTGCATGCGTACAAAGTTCTTGAGGGCACCGAAATAGTTGCCCAAATGGAGGTTACCTGTGGGGCGGATGCCGCTGCATACGGTTTCGCGCTTGATGGTGTCAGTCATATCGTTAACTTGTTGTTTCTAGTTAAAAATGAAAGCCGGAAGTCTTTTTTTTGTCAAAGACAGAGGCTTGAAATAAAATGCAAAGTTACGAAAAAAATATGACAATTAATAAAAATAATTTGCAACTTGTCAAGAATGGATGCAAATTATAGTATTTGGCGGTGTCATTCAGCCCTTTATCGGTGGGTTGAAGTGAGCGGCTTCTTATCGGATTTTGGTTGGCGGGTGCCTAGAGGTTGCCGCATAAATGGTTGGGGGTATAAAAAAATAAGGCCGACTGAGTCGACCTTATTTTTTCGGTTGAGTTCTACTTACTGAGCGCAAGCTTCGGTAGCAACTTCTTCAACAACCTCTTCAACAGCGTTGGTGTCAACGGTGGTCTCTTCAACCATCTCTTCAACAGCGGGAGTGTCGATTACTTCCTCCTCAGCGGGAGTGTTGTTGCAAGCTGCGAAAGCGAACATGCCAGCGACAGCCATAAGGAACATAGCTTTTTTCATTTTCTTGATTTTTTAAAGTTATCTTTACTAGTTAATAATTTTCGTTTTTGATTTTCGGTTTTTCCTTGTTCCGAAATCGGTTGCAAAAGTACTACATTTTCTACGATTAATGAGAAAAAAAATGTCAAAAAATCTTAATAACTTTGCAAGCCGTTTAATTTCAAAAGATTACGATTTAAGATTTTTTGTTGATAACCTTTGTTTTCCTCTGAAATTCAGTATTTTTTGTGTTGATAAATCGGAAAATGAGCCTATTTTTTGCGTGTTTTAGGGCAGGGGAACCAGTCCGTTGAAGCCCATAAATGCCATTGCCAGGATACCGGCGGTGACCAGTGCGATAGGCACACCCTTCATGCCCTTAGGCACACCAGTGAGTTCCAGGTGTTCGCGGATGCCGGCAAAGATTACAAGTGCCAGTGTGAAACCTACGGCGATGCTAGCGGCATAGATGATACTCTCGAAGAGGTTCATGTTCTTCTGAACAACGAGGATGGCAACACCGAGCACTGCGCAGTTGGTGGTAATCAGGGGCAGGAACACGCCAAGGGTCTGGTACAGGGCGGGGGCGATCTTCTTCAGGATGATCCCAACCATCTGCACCAGGCCTGCAATCACCAGGATGTAGGCGATGGTCTGCAGGTAGCCCAGGTTGAAGGGCACCAACACATAATAATAAATAAGGTAAGTGACCAGGGTGGCAAGCAGCATAACGAAAAGCACTGCGCCGCCCATGCCCAACGAACTCTTTACATCTTTAGAAACACCCAGGAAAGGGCAGATGCCGAGGAACTGTGCCAACACTACATTGTTGACAAAGATGGCACCGATAATCAGAGCAAAAATATTGATAGCCATGATGTTTTTTATTGTTTTTTATTGTTTTTATTCTATAATTCGGACTGCAAAGATACAAAAATATTTTGATTTTATAACTTTTCTATATCATTATTAACATTTTTGCTTTATTTTTCTGCCTTCCGATAGCTGGCCATTATTATTGTTCCTGACCTATTTCTCTTGCAGTATTTCGCCGTGGTCGTTCACGATGGCGCGGTAGAACCATTCAGGATAGGGCGGCTGCGAGGGGAATTTCACCACGCCGGTCTCGGTAGTCAGAATCTTGCCGTTCTCTTCTTGCTTGATGTTACCGTCGATGTATTTGGTCAGCAGCAGAATGTCCAGGGTGTGCCATTCATCCATCATTTCCTGTGCGTAGGCAGCGCAGACGGCATTAGGCGAAGGCATGTTGCGCATCGCCTCGTGATTGATGTTTTCAATCTCGTTGACCCATTGGGTTTCCAGGCGGTTCTGCACTTTCTGCACCTCCTTGATCATCACATCGTAGCGCAGATAGCAGAAATTGGCCACGCGGTTGAAGAGCCAAAAGGCCGCAGTCTCGCTGTACTGGCTCATCGAGCCGTTGCCCTCGCGGAAGCACAGCGGAATCTCTGTCAGGCTGCAGTACATGGGGCAATAGCAGGTGCTGTAGGTATCGTCCACGCCAAACCACAGCACACCGCCAAACTGGTCAGGAAGCCAGCGGCGGCTCTGTGCCACGAAACTGAAGCCGGTCTGCTGGGTGGAGATGGCTCTCTCGTGCACATATTTCTTGCCGTCCACCTCAAATCCCATGGGACGCCAGCGATAAGGGCAGTGGAAAGGACCGGCACCAACATCTTGGGTCATGTCCATAGGAGTGCCCTCATAGTGGTCGCGCATCAGATTCATCACCTCCTGCACACTAATCTTGTGGTCGGGTTTGATCCACAGGGGCAGTCGCTCAGCCTTGATGTCGCCCATAGCGTAAGCCTCGTACTGCTGCATATTGGAGTTGACGCGGTTGAAAAATGCATACACGCGGGCGTCGCAGGCTCTTGCACCGCTGAAGGTGATAGGATTGTAGGTGTCGGCAAAACTGAAGTCGGCATCCTTGCCGTCGAACCAGCCATTTTTGCGGGCAAAGCTCACAACATCAGCCGCATACACACATTCCACCTCCTCGTCATCAATATATTCCATGTGGTCGCTGCTCAAAGCTTTGTGATAGCCCTTGTTGCGGGTCTTCTTGAATTTGCCCACCTCTTGGGGAAAGGTGGTGATGCGTGCCTGGTTGGCGTGGCCGCACACATATCCCTCAGGAACACGGCGCGCAACCCACACTGCACCAAGCTCTTCGCCCTTGTCGATAATCTCGTAAATCCACACCTCATTTTTGTCGCACAGCGAGAACGACTCGCCGCCATTGCTATAGCCGTAGGTGCGGGTCAGCTCATCCATCACCTTGATGGCCTCGCGGCAAGTGCGGGCACGTTGGAGGGTGACATAGATGAGGCTGCCGTAGTCGATGCCGGTCTTGTTGCCGTGCTCCAGCTCCTTGCGGCCGCCAAAAGTGGTCTCGCCGATAGCCAGCTGGTACTCGTTCATGAAGCCAACCACATTATAGGTGTGTGCCGGCTGGGGGATGGAAAGCAGATATTTCTGGCTGCCGTAGTCGTAGATGTCCAGCATCTCGCCGGGCTTATGGTCGGCTGCAGGGCAGTGGCGCAGCTGGCCGTAGCGGGTGTGGCTGTCGGCTGCGTAGGTGATAATGCAGCTGCCGTCGGTAGTGCTGCCGCGGCTCAGCAGAAAATTGGTACAAGCCTCGGCACCGCCCCAGTTCAGGGCCAGCACGGCCAAAGCAATCATCGTAAAGATATATTTTTTCATAATAATATATATTGTATTCTTAATTTAAACTGCACTGCAAAGATACAACTTTTTCTTGGTTCGCTGAAGATTTTTGTATGAATTTCTTCATTTCATTGAAGAATTTTATAGTTTCGGCTTTCGAAATCTCATCTAGCGCTAGGTTAGCGCCGCAACGAAAAGTTAACAATATTAACAGAATTATGCCATTTCTCCCTCATTGAGGGATGAAATCAGCCAAAAACGTCCCCCAATGAGGGATGAATTTCGCACTTTTTCTCCCTCATTGAGGGATTTTAGGAAAACGTATCTCAAATCCGTTAACAATAATTAATGCGGTGAGATTCTGTGATAAATAGCCAAGCCTGCCATCAAATACAACCATACCAACATCGTTGTTCCTCTCTGGACTTTTGGACTGAACTACTGAATTAAAAAGCCCATCTTGTGGTTCAATCCAAACAGTTGCTCTGCGATAGTGTAGTTGAGAAAACTATTTCTTCATTTCTATTCACTGGATTCGTGTCGGCCTCAACTGTTATTATTTTGTTGCGAATAGGATACAACGCTAGAACCAGCTTCTATCTGTATGATTTGCTGAAAAAGAAGTCATGTGTGTCATTTCTCCTGTCTAAGGGTCAAATTGACATTATATGCATATTCGAGTTGTACAATGTTAAGGAAATTTATATAGTCTAAACAGACCTTGTCTATACTTTTTATATAGTTATTAAATGTAGATCCATTAAGATAGTCGTTATAACTTTCGCAGATTGTCTCGACCTCCCTTAATAAAAGGTTGTTTTTCCGTTTGTCGCTAATTTGACTGTCCATTACTATATTAATCTTGGTTGCTGAAATCCTCAATTGCTTTTCAAAATCTGATTGCAAAACGGATAGTGTGTCTTGAAAGTTTTTGATATCTTTCAATTCTGAAATTTTAATCTGGGATGAAATAAGTAGACTGTCATGTTTTGAGCCATATACGTAACGTGATGAGGTTTCCAACAAGGTTGTATAGAGGTTTTGTGCAACATTAAAATTTGTTTGTATCCGACCAATAACGTTCATCATCATAGCAATAGGGGCTGTGATAATCTGACGTTGCTCCATTGGGGCTGATGCTGCATCCTTTATTGCGCCTATGTTTGGTTTCGTCTCTATATCCCAGTCTGCGTTTACGATAGATAATGAATATGTATATATTTGTTTTTGATACTTTCTGGCAACTAGAACATCTTCGTTCTGTAAACTGTCGGGAATATCAACAAATATAAAACTCTCTACATGCGAATTGAACTGTTCGATACTTTTTTTGAATTCGGCTACATCATCTTGAGAGACAGACTTGTAAGCTAGTTGCAATTGTGGTATTGCAATTATTAATTGAAGGAGCGATATAATCACACCCAAAACTCCAATGGGAACAATTTTCTTAAAAAGAATATCAGACACGTTCCACTTCTTATAATAGGGAATGGTTAGTCTGTAGTTAATCACGCAGAGGCAGCCTAAAATAATAGGAATTGCAAAACCTCTGCCTCCCCCGATATTGTTGATACTATTAGTAAATGCAACGATCAGCAAGACAATTGGTATTGTCCAACCGAAGAAGCCAATTACGGTAGGAATCTTTTTCCCTTTGTTGTAAAGCCATAACAGTGTCGCATTTGCGAAAGGGAAAGCAATACTTATAAGTGTCAGCGCAGCTACATTTCTGCTAATAAAGCCATATAATGCAATTGTTGCAAGGATGATGGCAACAATGCTATAAAAAGCGGAATTCCGCTTAATGTGGGATAGGATTTTGTTGGGAGTTGGGGTTGTTTTCATATGTTTAAGAGTATTGTATTGTTCAATATATAGGATTCGTGCATGAATTTACACTTTATTTTTGGGAAACAGAATTTAGGTAATTTATGGCTGCATCAAGTTGGTTGCGATAGTCTGTATAGAGGACTTCTTGGTCTGGTGTAATGCCGATGCCTTCGAGGATGCCTTCATCGGCGAATTTGTATTGGTATGTTGTTGTATTGATGTGATGGTTCTTACCGGTACCACCTAACTCGCCAACTGTGAGTGACTCATATGTGTTGGTATTATAAATGGTAAGTGCTGCACCAAAGGCTCCGTATGTTCGTTCGCCAATAAAATGGCCCTGCGGCATAGCCTTGACGGCCGCAGTGGTCATCTCACCCATACTAGCAGACCAAATATCTGCCAAAACCACGTAGGGTATATCGGGGCGCGTCTGCTGTGCTTTGAGAATGCTGTGGGTTGCCCAAGGTGTATAGTCATAGCGGCCTGGGCCATTCTTGGTTCGGCTGTAGCCAAGAACCATGTCTTGGTCAAGGAAGGGTGAGATAACTAATTCCATGTCTTTTGAGTCGCCTCCCGGGTTTCCTCTGTTGTCGAGTATAATGCCTTGTGTGGTGGGGCGGAAACACATTTCCAACCAATGCTTGTAAGCAGTCCGAGCAGCGTCGTCGTTCGCGGAGGTGCTGAGGTTGTAATCAGACAGCTTCATGTATGCGTATTTGCCATCAATAAGGCCGACGATCACTTCTGTGTCGCGACCTTTTTTGTATTCCAATTCTGTTACGTGGCCTTCAAGTTCTAGCAGATACATCGTCAAGTTATATACCAACATTTCCGAAAGCCCATGAAGGTAATCTCGATTTATAACCTCAACAAGTCCAGGGAAATAAGAGAATTTTGTTGTGCTGTCGCCTGGTGCGGGCTTTAAATTCTTAATCTCAATTTCCATGTGGTGGTCAATCATGCCTTGGAACAATTCGGTGTAAAGAGCAGCGAAGGTTTCGTATGGGATTGACCTAAGGCTATCGGGAAGCGAGGTGTCGTTGACAATCTTGTCCAAAGATTGGAATTGTGGTAACAAACGTCGGTAGCGGGCATCCCAGTCAACGGTGTCGGCTGACCAATGCACATATACAGAGTTAACGCCCGACCATATGGATTTGAACTGTTGTTCATACGTAGTATAGTTTTCGTTGTAGATCATTTCTTCAACATCTTTGCGGCAGGCTGTGAGGAGTAGCAGCAAACAAGTGAGAGCGGTGAATGATATTTTTTTCATGATACTTGTTCTTTATTATTGATGTTGAATTATAATGCCCAGTAGGCACCTAAGTTGAAGCCAAAAGTGGTATTGTACGCAGGGTTGGGTGATACGGGACTTGCATTGTAGGTGTCGCTGAGGCCATAAAATAGTGCGCCCTCGGCAAGTATGCGAAAGTGTTCGCTAAAATGATAACTCACTCCGAGGGTGGCTGCATAGCCCATTTCGAAACGTTTGATGGATTGTCGGTCAAACTCGAGATATGAATAGTCGAACCATGCATCATCACCATTATTGGCAAGGCTGTTGAATTCGCCTAGATGGAAGGATGTCGCAAAACAGCCAAAGAAGAGACCAAGGTCGGTGTGGATGCGGAATTGCTTTATCTTCCAACTGAAGTCAGCCATGATGGGCAGTTGAAAATACCAGTCATAGACGCTATTACCGGAAATCCCTGCATAGTCGAATGCATGGGCTTTAGATATCAATGTCAGGTCTGAGCGTAAGCCTATCCATTTTTGGGGTTGCCACAGAAAGCTGGCACCCAAATTGTATCCCAATATGTAACCCTCATAAAAATTATGGTGAGTATAGAGCGGAGTGATATTGTACTGATTCCACATCAGACCACCGATGGGTCCGAGCTCTACATGGGGAGTGAACTCGTATTTTGTTTGCTTTACGGCTATGCTGTCCATCGTATCCTGAGCGCGCATGGTAAAAGTCAAAGCCATGCAAACAACAAGAAATGTGCTATATTTTTTGAACATAATATGCCAAATTTAACTTTCAGAAACATCTTAGTTGGTAAGTCTCGGCTTGTTACTCTCCGCCCATAACGGTGTATTTCTCTTCACCATAAATGTAGTTGGTATCGATAGCACCGTTGATTACTTTTGCGTAGGCTCTATAGTACATGGTGTCGCCAGGGGCAAACAAGTCTTTTATGGTTTCATCTTTAGAGCTCAGGTTAATAGCTACAAGGTCGAAGTTGTAAAATCCGGAGAAAGAATTTGAGCCCTTACCGATCTCAATTGGTTTGGTCGATCCCAAATTGTTGTTTACGGACAGATTATTCGTCTTGCCATAATACACCCCACCGAAGGCTTGGGGTAGAGGTTGGTCGATATCACCCTGCCATTGAAAAGTGGCATGAAAATTGACTTGTTCGGATGCGGTAGTGACACCATTGGCGCTAGTGCTGTGGTAGTGCGTATTTGCATCCCCAGTAGTTACCTCTAGCCACGGAGCCTTTTTGCAGCAACTCGTCAAGAAAAGGCACAACAGCATTGCTAATGATAAGATTCTTTTTGTTTTCATAATGTAATAATGTGGGTTCTAAAAGTTCGTAGTTAACCTTTAAGATGGCATAGAACCCGTAAATCCATCTGTAAGGCAAAGGTTTTTCTCTCAACCTTTCACGGTGCAAAGATACACATTTTTTTAATATATAGGATTTTTTTTCTTGCCCGGCATCGGCTTGGGTTCGCTGTTCCTTCGCTCGTTTTACCTTACTTATACTATAGTTTTACCTTAGTTATTCTATTATATATAGGATAAATATAGTATAA
>JAZLLD010000032.1:0-4619 GCA_045597945.1 Bacteroidales bacterium | reverse complement strand
ATCCCACGGCGATTGAAAGGCACAAAAAAAAGACCGAAGCTGAGCCTCGGTCTGCCTAATCTTGTGACTAAGCTGGGATTCGAACCCAGGACCCCATCCTTAAAAGGGATGTGCTCTACCTGCTGAGCTACTTAGTCATCCTCAATTTTGAGTTTGCAAAAGTACAACTTTTTTCTCTTTTGGCAAAATAAATTTCGCTATCGATTTTTAACAGTCTCCGCAAACTGCTGATTTAAAATTAATAAAGGACGAAAGAAAAAATATTTTTTTTCAAAAATGTGTCCAATCAATAAAAAATTTGTACCTTTGTTTCGCGAAAAAAAACAAAAATTGACACTTTTTACACAGCAATAACAACTATGAACAAAGACATTATCATCAAACAAGGCTATGGCGATATCCGCTTCGATATGCCGGTAGAGGAGGTTGTTGCCACCCTGGGCCAGCCCACCGAGGTTGAGACCATCGACAACGCTGCCGACGAAACCACTACCGTGCTGCACTACGACGATCTCTTCACCCTCTTTTTTGAGGGCGAAAACCCCACCCTCGCCTGCATCGACATCACCGATGAAGACGCCGTGCTCTTCGGCAAGGAGATTTTCGACCTGAATGAAAAGGAAATCACCGCCCTCATGGCCCAAAATGGTTTCAACGATCTGGATGCCGACAACGAGGAGTGGGGCGAACGCCGCATCACTTTCGGCAATGGCAATATCGATTTCTTTTTGGAGGACGACGAACTGATGTCTGTAAGCATTGGCCAATGATACTACTTTCCACCGCCTACCTGCCCTCGGTGGCCTACATGGCCACCCTGGCCCAGCATGACCAGGCCGTCATCGAGCTGCACGAGACTTTCCCCAAGCAGACTTTCCGCAACCGTGCCGTCATTGCCACCGGCAACGGTCTGCAGACGCTCACCGTGCCCGTGGTCCGCACCCAGGGCAACCACACCCTCACCAACGAAATAGCCATCAGCTACCAGGAGCCCTGGCAGATAAGACATTGGCGCGCAATAGTCTCGGCCTACAACGCCGCGCCCTACTTCCTCTACTACCGCGACCAGCTGGAGCATCTGCTCTTGCAGCACTACGACCGCCTGGTAGACTTGAACGACGCCGTGCTGGCCCTCTTGCTGAAGAAGCTGAAAATCGGCTGCCAGATAGCCCATTCCGCCGACTACACTCCCTCTGCAGCCCTGGAGGGCAACGATTTGCGCCTGACTCTCACCGCCAAGCATTCCCAGGCCGAAGCCTCTCTCCCGCCCTACTGCCAGGTCTTCGACACCAAATATGGCTTCCAGAGCAACCTCAGCGTCCTGGACCTCCTGTTCAACCTCGGCCCTGAGGCACACAACTATTTAATGAAAATAACACTCTAACACATTTATTATGAACAAACTGAAACTGGCAATTATGGCCGCCGCACTTATGATCACAGCCGCCTGTGCCAACACCAACGTAACGCCCAGCATCAGTGGCCAATGGTTGGCCACCGAAATCTACGGCCAACCTCTGCCCCAAACCCTCAATGAGCCCGCGCTCAACATCAACGACACCGCAGCACAGCCCCTGGGCCAGTTTGCAGGCCAGACCGGTGCCAACGACCTGAGCGGCGAATTCATCAAGAAGCAAGACAGCCTCATCTTCCTCCAAGGCGCAGTCACCCTCATGGAAGCCGACTCTATCTCCATGGATGTTGAGAGCCACTATCTCCAGGCCATCGGCGAGGTCCGCACCTATGCCGTCGAGGGCGACAACCTGCTGATGAAGAACGAAGAAGGCAAAACCATCCTCGCCTTCAAGAAGAAATAACAACCAACAAAATCGCTCGGGCCAGCATGCCGCTTGCCCGGGCACTTTTTATTCAGGCACCTTACTGCTAGGCGTTGACAATATAAAGACGGATTTATATAAATGCCAATTTATATTTCAAGGATGTCTTGTTGTTGCGACAACAATTATGCCACCTGGCTACACCTCTCAACTATTGGGAAACAATCTCTTTTAACACTCCACAGCACGCAGACGCTCAAAACCTCATCAATCTGAGGCCGACGGATGCCTCAAAAGATTTCTACAACCAAAGCGTCATATACAATGGCAAGTAAGTTATGCCATCCTTTACCATCAGATCCTTATCGTGCAGCACGATTGGCGAAGCAACATAATCTGCATATTTTGTCATACATTTTGTGATAGACTTCAGCGTATAACGGCTGCCGCTTTTCACTTCTATCGGACAAATATTGTGCCGGCTAGTCACCTGCCGCTTCCTAATGAGGAAATCAATCTCCATCCGATCATCCACCTCAGTAGAGTTCAGGCTCAAGAAAAACAGCCTGTGCCCAGCTGCCCTCAGCATCTGCGCCACCACATTCTCCATCAGCATACCCAAATTTGCCTCCAGCTTTCCATAAATCATCTTTTGATAAATCTCTTCCGTCACAATTCCTCTTTCGTCAAATGTATGGCTTATCAGCAATCCCGTATCACCCATATAGCACTTCAGCCGAGTGCGGTTCTCATTCATACGTAACCCGAGGTTTGGTTCAGTCGTGTTGTAACAGCAGTTTATCACCTTGGCATCATTCAGCCAAAAGAAAGCATCCTCATAGTTTCTCATTCTTGCATTCTCACCAAGGCTTGACAAATTAAAAGTCCGTTCGTGACGTTGCAACTGCGAGGGTATATCATTAAATATAGCCGACACCCTAAGTGCCGCCCTATCAGCATATTTATTAATATCATTCCTATAAAGGTTCAGAATATTGCGCTTTACCTTATCCACTCGCTCAAAATCACGCGATTCGGCATACTCGGCCACAGCCTGCGGCATTCCGCCCACTATCATATATTGGCGGAACAACATCATCATCTTGCGATGAAAATCTCCCATGGGCTTCATCTCCTCAAATTGCTTATGCGCATATTCGAGTAACATTTCTTCACCCATTGCCCACACAAATTCCTCAAAGTCCATCGGAAACATTTCCACCGATTGTTCTTCAGAGGGAATGACAATATCTTTCACATTCTTCTTGATGCTAATCAGGCTTCCCGTCTCGATATAGTCATACCTTCCATCCGCCACCAACCATTTAATGGCTTCTCTGGCGCGAGGACAACACTGGACCTCGTCAAATATCACCAACGACCGCCTGCTTACCAACTTCTTTTTATAATGCAACTGCAAATGAACGAACAATTCATCCAGATCCTCCAAATATAAATCGAACCACGATTTGACCAATTCTGGAGCCGAACTAAAATTGATTAGCAAGTAAGAATCATACTCATTTTTGGCAAATTCTTCCACAATATAGCTCTTTCCAATGCGTCTAGCCCCCTCAATTAGTAGTGCCGAAGACCCACACGCATCAGCTTTCCACTTAAGTAAATCATTGTATATCTTTCGTTTCATAACAACTTATATTCCTAAAACAATCAATTTCCGATATGCAAAGATACACATTTTTTAGATTATGGAACGAAAAATATTACACATTTTTTAGATTATCAAACGGCCAAACTTACACATTTTTTAGATTAACGGACCAGATTCCGACAAAACTTTTTAGTTTTTGTTGGCTGACCAACTAAGACTCTCAGATGGCCGATTTGATAGCTCAACAACCTCAAATCAACAAAAAACAGCCGACTCACCAACCCAGACATCTCGCACTCGACCCATCGCCATTTTGCCTTCCAACAGCCTACAATATTGCAGCCGCATTACGAATAGCCTTTAACCTCTCGGAAAAAGTCGGATTGCGCTTATTGACAATCAAATCATAGCGGGTCTGCATTGCCAGTAAGGGCTCCGGCTCTAAATTGCTAGCTTCAAACATTTTCATTCCACACTATCTCAGGTTCAGCCGCCACATCAGTGGCCGCATCTTCTCTTTCAAAATGCTCGTATAGATATTCCGGGGCAATATCCACACGGCCGTCTAACCACGTCAGCGTCCAGCCATCGAGAGCAAAAGACTTGAAAACAGACTGGTCCTCCAACTTGGCAAACAGCTTATCCTCTTTCACCAAACCAGCAAAATCAAATACGCCCCGTGCGCTGTCATTAAATGTCAGCCGAACCCGATATCCGCCAAGATACTGTGCCTGTGTCACCCAAATAACTTCCATACTGTTTTTAATCTAAAGGTTCAATAGTCTTTAACTCCTCGCCGCACTCAATTCTTTCCCAATTAGCCATCAACTCATCACGATGCAAATCCAACCAATCATACACCAAACCAAGTGCCCTGCGAGGTAGCGACCCTTTGATCGTGCCGGTTTTGATATCCACAATCGCACGAAACTCATTATACCTCACATGAAAATGGGGAGGATTACGCTCCTACACAAACATTGTAATAATGATTCCATAAAATCGACAAATCTCCGGCATAGGCTATTTATTTCTCTTCATAACGCAGCCATTTTTAATTTATTGTATTCAAACATTAAAAAAAGCAGTTCTTAGATTCAATCTCGAAGTGCAACACCGTTGTGCAAAGATAGCAAGAATTTTTGTTTTGGGGAAGAATAGTTCAAAAGTTTTCTCGGACGAAGGTTGAGTTCAGACTGGACAAAGAGGATGTAATCGTCAGACAGAGA
>JAZLLD010000031.1:0-8868 GCA_045597945.1 Bacteroidales bacterium | reverse complement strand
GAGAGCGCCGAGGTTGCAAGCATGCTTGCCCTGAATACCTTCGTGGCACTCTTTCTTCATAAGATCGTTTACACGGTAAACACCGCTCTCGCAGGGGCGGGTAAGACCACCGCGGCCAACGATGATGGCAAGTTCGTCGGTACCGATGCCATGGCGTTTAACCATGTCAAGGATAGCACCCTTGCGATAATCGAACTGGTCAGCTACTTCGTGGAATTTCTGGATTTCCTCAATAGGATGGGAAAGGGTTTCGGTAAATACTTCGGTCTCGCCTTCGTAGATAGCAGCCTTTGTGGAGGTTGCACCTGGGTTAATGACTAAGGTATACTTTCTTGTACTCATTGTGTTGTATATGTATTTTTTATTTTTTTCCAAATGCAAAAATAGTAATAATATTTGAATTAATATATAATAGCACCTATTTTTAACATAAAAAGTTTTCAACAAATGTTGAAAACCCATCGATTTCTATTGATGTTTGCTGCGTTTCAGCAGATATGGAAGCAGCACCTGGTCGAATCCTTTGGCTATATCTATCGGCTGGTAGTCAATACGATATCGGATAGCCTGCTGTTTGATTTCCTGAGTCTGCTGCTGCATCTTCTTCCGATAGTCCTCGGCCACCTCTTGCGGGTTCAGTTTTAGCCGCCTTCCCGACTCCAAATCGATAAATTCGGTGGGTCTGTTGGGATAATTGAAGTCAATTTCTTGTTCGTGATGCAAAGTGTGGAACAAAATCACCTCATGTTTGCAGTGCCTGAGATGCCGCAAAGAGTCCATCAAAGGGTCGTGTTCGGCGGGGGTGATGAGCGCATCGGTGAATATGACCACAAGAGACCTTCGGTGCATCTTCTCTGCTGTCAGGTGCAACGCCTCGGCTATGCGAGTGGTCCTAGAGCGGGTCTTCAACGGGTCTTCAACGGGCTTAGACTGGAGCAACTCTTGCTCTAAAAGTTGCAACAGATACTGCTGGTGGACGCGACTGCTGCGGCAGTCAGTCTGGAGGTCAATGCCATCGCTCAGCAGCGAAAGGCCGAATGCGTCGCGCTGGCGGACCAGCAGTTCGGTCAGCACAGCTGAGGCAAGGCAGGCAAAGGTGAGCTTGTTGGGCTGCTGAATGTTGCCATGCTGCTCGGTGGGGAAAAGCATGGAGCTGCTGTGGTCTACAACCAACTGGCACCGAAGGTTTGTCTCTTCTTCGAATCGTTTGACAAACAGCTTGTTGGTACGGCCATAGAGTTTCCAGTCGATATTGCGCGTCGACTCGCCGGTTGTGTACTGGCGATGTTCGGCAAACTCGACTGAGAAACCGTGGAACGGACTCCGATGCAGGCCAGTGAGGAATCCCTCGACAATCTGGCGGGCAAAGAAATCCAACGACTTATATTTTTCTAAGTCTTCAAACATTCTTTCAACAACGAAAATGGCCAAAGCAATGGGGCGAAGCGGTTGCCCGGCGCCGCATTGCTCTGACCATCTTGCACATAGCTACTAGAGCAGTGCATCGATTTTATCGGTGAGGGTCTTTTTCTGGACACCGCCCACAGCCTTGTCCTTCAACTCGCCATTCTTGAAGAAAAGAATGGTGGGGACGTTGCGGATGCGGAATTTTGCAGCGATAGCGGGGCATTCTTCCACATCGGCCTTGCAGATGGCAGCCTTGCCTTCGTATTCGTTGGCAATTTCCTCAACTACGGGAGCGAGGGCCTTGCAGGGGCCGCACCAGGTAGCACCAAAGTCGACCATAACTACAGCATTGTTGGCCAGAGTCTCATCGAAGTTTTGTTCTGTGATGTTGATTTCCATGATATACTGATTTATTTATTAATTATTTTGAAAATGCAAAGATACAAAAAAAATTCGTATTATGCTGTTGCCTAGATTATTTTTTTTCGCAGAAGACTTTATGTGCATGAAATACAACCATTTCGAAAAATACGTTATACATATTGACAAATAGTCGAATAGCTGAAATGGCGTTATCATCTGTGTTTCAGGCACTGAAGTTGGGCCAAGAAACAATTTCAACTGCGTTGTTGATAACTCGGCGAAAGTTTTGTTTGCCATGCAAGAATTATTTCGTATCTTTGCAGACTAAATATAATGAACTGCCGTGTTCGTAACAAGGGCTCAACGAAATGTGTAACGCAATGTTATTTAGCACATTGAACCAATATCAACACTACCATTTCATCAATCCGATACGGGCGGCTGTTTACAAATTTTAATAGTTCTTATAAATGAAACGATTATTTTTTATTGTCCTTGTTCTAGGTATGATGGCACCCTCTGTGCGGGCTCAGCATACGTCCACCAACCCTGAGGCCGCCGACATGGCCGACCAATTTGTGGCCAACTACGACAGTCTGCTGAATACCTATGTGATGAGCAAATATGCCGCCACCCAGCGCCGCCACCGTGCCAACATCAACACCGACTATGCTTTCGACCAAGTGCCCGACACGGTGATTGCCATCCGTCTTCGTTCGCTCCACACTGTCATCCCCATGACCTACAACAACGTAGTGCGTTCCTATATCCGCATGTATCTGAACCGCATGAAGAACCGCATGGATGTGATGCTCACCCTGGCCGAATACTACCAGCCCATCTTTGAGGAATCGCTAGCCAAATACAATGTGCCCGAGGAACTTAAGTACCTCACTATTGTTGAATCGGCCATGAACCCCCAGGCCACTTCACGCGTCGGCGCGGCAGGTCTCTGGCAGTTTATGTACACTACCGGCAAGAACTACGGCTTGGAGGTGAACTCCATCATCGACGAGCGCCGCGACATCTACAAGTCGAGCGATGCCGCCGCCCACTATCTGCATGATTTATACCGCGTTTTTGGCGATTGGCAGCTGGCCATTGCCGCCTACAACTGCGGCCCCGGCAACATCAACAAGGCCATCTCTCGTTCCGGCGGCAAGCGCAATTTCTGGCAGATCTACCCCTATCTTCCCAAAGAGACCCGCGGATACATCCCCGCATTTATCGCCGCCACCTATATCATGAACTTCTATCCCGAGCACGGCCTGCATCCCACGCGTGTGAACATTCCTCTGCGCACCGATACCATTATGGTTGAGCGCAATATGCTGTTCTACTATGTGAACAAATACACCGGCGTGAGCATGGAGGAACTCCGCACGCTGAACCCCCAATACCGTGTCGACATGATTCCCGGCGAGGGCGGCTCCTACCCTCTCTGCCTCCCCACAGAAAAGATGGACGACCTGATTACCTGGGCCGACTCCATTTTCTTCCATTCCGAGGATTCCCTCTTCCGCCAGAACACCGCTCCGACATCAACACTTGATGAGTCCGCCACCGAGGTAGTGCAATCACAACCCAAAGCCAGCAAGTCTAAGAGCAACAAGTCCTCCAGCGGTGGCAGCGCCTATCACAAGGTGCGCCGTGGAGAGAATCTGACCCAGATTGCCGCCAAACACGGCACCACGGTGGCCAAAATAAAGAAACTGAACGGACTGAAATCCGACAAGATTCGCGAGGGACAGCGACTAAAAGTACGATAGCACCTTTGTAAACGTAAGCACTATGAAAATAAAAATCAGTTCATTATTGAAATATTTCAAGAACAAATATTTCATCTCCATTCTGATTTTCCTGATGATATTCTTATTCTTCGGTGAGAATAATCTGAGGGTCATCAGTCGTCTTCAAGGCGAGCTGAACGCCCTGAACCGCGAGGCCGATATGTTGGCCGAGGACATCAAACAAGACAGCCTTGAGGCCGCCTCGCTCATGGGCAGCAAAGATGCGCTCGAGGCTTACGGACGCGAACATTATTATATGAAGCGCCCCGATGAGGACATCTTTATCTTGAAAGAGGAGGAGAAATAATGCGCCGTTTCATCCTGCCATTCCTGCTGCTGTCGCTCATGCTCACCTCTTGCGACACCATCAAACGCATTCTCAACACCGACCTGGAAGAGGACGACTATACCGTAGGTGAACTCTATGTGGATGAATACGTTAAGGAAGTTCCTTACGTACCAACACCTTCCGATGAGGCCAAGGAAGCCGGCCGAGTCAATTCCCTCGGCATTGAACGCGGTCCCAACGACAACGAGGAGCTCTACGATGCCGTCCAATCATGGATTGGCACCCCCTATCTCTATGGAGGCGAGACCAAAGCCGGTGTCGACTGCTCCGGTTTTGTCGGCCACATCTACCAGCAAGTCTATCACCGCCGACTGCACCGTGTAGCCAACGACATGCAGCAAGACTGCACCTTGATTTCCCGCAGCGAGCTGCGCGAGGGCGACCTGGTCTTCTTCACCAACAGCAAGGGCAAGGTCTCCCATGTCGGCATCTACCTCAAAGACGACATCTTCGCCCACTCCTCCACCTCCCGCGGCGTCATCATCAGCCGCCTAGGCGACAGCTACTGGTCGAAGCACTTCTACAAAGGTGGCCGCGTGAACTGATGCCCACTCGCTCACAATATTGTAAAATGGATTCTACATGTATAATTTTACAAAATCAATATCAAATCAATTGAATACTAACAATTTGAAATAAAATGTAAAATCCATTTTTCCACAACACCAACCCCCAAAAGCCCCAATCCGCAAAAAAAACATTTTACATTTTACATTTCACACCACACCGAAACATAAAGCACAGTCGCAACCAAATGGGAGGTCCAAAAAGAAGCAAAGCACAATTATCCAAAATAAATTCGCAATCAGTAACTCCGATGTAGCCCCGCTGATTCTACGGGGTAAGAAGGCTTCCAGTGGCAGACTTCGATAGCGTAGCGGAGAAATCACCTGGGGAAGCGGACCCACAAAGGGTGCACAAAGGATGTATGAAATCCCCCAAATATAGAATCTAGAATGGATTTTTGCAACAATGCGCACATTTGTGCGAAATCAATAAGTTACGCGATTCTATATTCTAGATTTATGGCCACACCAATGTGGCAGACTGTCACCAATAGTGCGAACACCGACATGCTACCATTTGAATAACAACTATTTAACAATCGCCCCATCACAAACACCCAATGCCGAATAATTAGACGCAGATATAGAATCCCGATTCCATATCTAGAATGTATTCTAGATTCTATTAATCCATCAACTCAAGAAATCAGCCACAATGAGTTTAAATGTGGGTGCGCTGTATATGCCCAGGGTGCGTTGAGCTTTGCCCTGGTAAAAGTATTAGTCGCTAAACACATACCGATCGTCATACTCTATGCCATATAATTTCAGGAATGCAATATATTCATCCTTAAACGACTGTTTCTTGTGATGCTCCTGTTGGCTTTTGACATATGCCAATGTCTTGTCAACTACAGATTGACTTACCGAGAATGCCGCATAACCACCTTGCCACGCAAAATTGCGATACAATGAATCTACGCTCTTTATCCATCGGCTGCTGTTACGTTTTACATCTTCCACAAGGTGGGCTATTGTAACCTCCCTTCCTAACAAGCATAGTATGTGAACATGGTCTTCTACACCATCAGTCCAGATGTTGATACATCCTGCTTCGTTGACGAGTTGACCAATATAGGCATGCATGCGACCCAAATCCACCTCACGAATTGTCGGACTTGTGGTTTTGGTGTGGAAAATAATGTGCAGATATATTTTGCTTAGTGATTGTGACATATCAAATTGGGTTATTCAAGGTGCTATACTCATCCCTTTCAGGGCGTTTGGATGGCGGGCTGAAAGCCCAATTATTTCCATAGCCCAGGGTAACGCCCTGGGACAGTGCCGATGTTTTTGTGCTTCTCGCCCTGAAAGGGCAAAAGTAAGGTTCTTTATGTGAATGTATTTTTGCATTATGATTGTGGCATATCGAATTGTGTTGTTCAATGCGTTACCTTTGTGTTGTGAACTTTTGCCCTTTCAGGGCGTTTGGTGTTGGTGTGGTCTCTGTTCCCCAGGGTGTCGCTACGCTCTGCCCTGGGCTATGAACGCTGTGCGATTGCCCTTTCAGGGCATTTGGGTGGCGGGCTGAAAGCCCAATTGTTTCCATAGCCCAGGGCAACGCCCTGGGACGGTGTCGATGTTTTTGTTCACCTCGCCCTGAAAGGGCAAAAGTGCGGAACATTATGAACAGCCATATTTAATGATTATAGAACATAAAATATTATTTCTAAATGCATCACTGCTAACTCACGCAATTAGTTGTAGAGCAGGGAGAAGATATCTGTGAGGATTTTCTGGGTTTGGTCGGAGGCTTGGGGGGGGATCTGGGGAGCGGCATGGGTGCTGGCACCGGTGAGCAAGTGCTGGGCCAGGGCTATGTCGTCGGGGAAGAGACCGTCGGAAGCAATCTCAACTGAGGTGATGGTGGCCGACGCTTCGTCCACAACCACAGAGACTTCCACCCCACCCCACTCAAACTGGGCGGAGTGCTGGGCCTGGAATTGCTGCCAGCGACCATACTTCCACTCGGGGCTGGCAAATTCGGCAAACAAAGTCTGCACCTCGGGGGTTTTGACGATCTCGTCGAAAGACAATGTCTGCAAGGGGGTTCCAAACTCTTGCTCAAAGGCGGAAATCAGATGAGGAACAATATTTTGCGCTGTAATTTCTGTGTTGAGCTCAGACAGGTTGACAACACGCGACTGCACCGACGCCACACCGTGCTTCTGCAACTTGGCGGGCTTGACTTTGAGATATTTCTGCAACACTTCCACATCGGTGCGGATGAGGATGGTGCCGTGGTGCAGACGCTGGTTGCGCCCTTTGGAAAAGGCATTGCCGGAAAACTTGCGCCCCTGGCAGAGGACATCGTTGCGACCACTGACCTCGGTCTGCAGACCATATTGTGCCACAGCCTTTTGCAACACCGAGAACTGGCGAGTCTGGTCGTACATCTCGTAGGGCACAATAAATGAGAAGTTTAGGTTGCCCAAATCATGGAACACAGCGCCGCCACCAGTCTTGCGACGCATCAGGAAACCGCCATCAGCCTCCAACTGCTCCACATTGCACTCGGAATAAGGATTCTGATTCTGACCGATAACCACGGTGCGGCGATTCTGCCAGAGATACATGGTGATGTCGCCATCAGAGGGTCGGGAAAGCAAATAATTTTCAACGGCTATGTTGAGATAGGGATTGGACTGGTTTGAGATGATGATTCGTGGCATTTTATTGTGAGTTAACGGCTTGCTGATTTACTGCAACACTTAATTTTTAAAAATTCGTTCAAGGGAGGTGGTGACAGAGATGAAGTTGGGCGCCTGCACCAGGTGGTAGTTGTTGCGGGCATAGGCAAACTTGAAGCCTTTGATATTGACACCAAAACCGAAGGAGAAGCCGGAGAGGTTGAAGGTTTCAGCGGCGGTCATCTCGGCCATCTGACGGTAGGAATAGCCCACCGTGGCATAGAAATTCTGCTTGATACTGAGTTCGATACCCAGATTCACATGACGGAAAGCCTTGTCCAAGAAAGTGACAAAAGGCGAGGGCTGGGAGACCTGCCCGGTGAAGGGGTCGACCGAGACTGTGGGGTTGAGCGGATCGCTGAAAGTAAGGTCCCAGGTCTGGAGCTCGGTGAGCGCAAAATAGAGGCGGAAAGGTGCATCGGCCAGCTTATAAGATCCCGAAAAGGAAATCTCAAAGGGCAACGGCTCGGTGACACCGTCGAAAGTCTTGATTTGCGAACCGATATTGCGCCCCATGAGGGTGGCGGCAAAAGACTGATCGGTAGAGATATAAGTGGCCGCCAGATCGATGCCGAAGGCAATGGCGGTGTAATCTTCGTAGTGAGAGATGATAGGCTTGAAATTGGCACCGATAAAGACATTCTTATCGATGGCACGTCCCCAGCCTATGGAGAGGACATAGTCGGCAGCCGAGAACGACCCCGTGGGGCGGTCGGCCTCGTCGTAGCCATGGAAGCGGCCGTAGGTGTCGAACTGCAGGCCGAAGGTCAAAGAGCCTATATTCTTGAAAGTGTGGCTATAGGCTGCGGCGCCGAAGTTGGCACCAGCAAACATGTTGACGAAAGAGACAGAAAGCTGGTTGTTGATGCCGGAGGAATTGAGCGACGGATTGCCGAGAGCCATTGCTACATCGGCATCGCGGAGCGCAAGATAGTCGAATCCCAAACCCGAGGCCCGGGCCGATGAGGGCATATCGAGCACGGAATAGGCAGACATGCCTGCAATCTGAGCACGCAGGAGCGTCGAGGCCAAAAGTAGCAACAAGAAAGCGGCAGTCTTTTTCATTGGGATAAATTAATAATTAAGATTTAAGAATTAAAAGCAGGGGCTGCCCACTTTTAATTCTTAAATCTTATATCATAACTGGATTAGTTATTCTTTTTGTTGCGTTCGTGACGCATGAGGTGGCTGGGTTCGAGAGCCATGCGGTCGGTCTCGAGGAGGGAAGCAACACCCTCATCGATACGGCGCTGAGCCTCGCAAGCCTCGCAGTGGCAATCCTCATGGTATTCGCGGGGTTCGGTATAGGTGGTGATAACACCCTCGAAGTTGCGGAGGATGACCTTGTTGGGGCTCTGAGAGATGACATAGTTGGGCATGACGGGAGTCTTACCACCGCCGCCGGGAGCGTCAACCACGAAGGTAGGCACAGCGTAGCCGCTGGTGTGGCCACGGAGAGCCTCGATGATTTCGATACCCTTGCTGACAGGGGTGCGGAAATGCTCAAGACCCATGGAGAGGTCGCACTGGTAGATGTAGTAAGGACGCACACGATTCATGACGAGGGTGTGCATGAGTTTCTTCATCACATGCACGCAGTCGTTCACGCCACGCAGCAGCACGGTCTGGTTGCCCAGAGGGATGCCGGCGTTGGCGAGCTTGGCGAGAGCCTCTTCGGCCTCGGGGGTCATCTCGTTGGGGTG
>JAZLLD010000030.1:0-44318 GCA_045597945.1 Bacteroidales bacterium | reverse complement strand
CGAATTCATATTATCCAATTTTTTGCCGGATAATATACGAAATCAAAAGTAACTGTTGAAAATTTTATTGTAAATAGTTATGAACACGGATGTTATGAGGTTGATTTCTGATTTTTAGTAGACACTAGTGATTAATTTCTGGCAATTTCTTTCAGTTCGTAAGTTTCGCTTGCGAAACTGAGAAAAAGCCATCTTTATAAATTGTAGATTTTAGAGTGGGAGATTGTAGATTTAGGATTTATGAATTATGATTTATGAGTGGGCTGCCGCACTGGGTTAGATTTATGAACGGTGAGTTATGGCGACCTCAAAAATTAGATAATCTGAGTTTTCGCAAGCGAGTCTTGCCCATACAATTTCTTCGGTTGAGAACAGATAAATTGCCTAGGGATTAACCGACAGCTTATATTTCAAAGATAATTTCATTGGTGCATCGTATTGATAATCACCACCTCAATCCAAATCAAATGAGAAAAATATCGAAAATATTATTAAATAAAAATAAAAATAGTATCTTTGCAAACTGAAAATCAGGTGCGAAGTGGTTGAACGATGATTCCCGACGAACATCAACGAACTCAAAATTTACTTTTTCGAGCCTACCAATAATAGTTTGCATTTTTGCAAGGTTAATCAAAAAAAACGGCAATAACGTATGAGGCACAACAAAAAACATCACAAAACAGTCCGATGGATAGCGGCAATTCTGTTGATAGCAGGGTTGTGGGCCACGCCAGCAACAAGAGCCCAAAGCACCAGCGACTCGCTTCGCTGCACGGGCGTTGCCGGCAAAGACGGCAGCACTAAGGCCGACTCCACAGCCAAAGCCAACAAAAACGAACCGCCCACCATCACCGGAACCATAAGTGCCATGGCCAGCACCCAATGGAGCAACTCTCAATACAGCGCCAGCCCCTTGGCACTAGCCTCTTACGCCAACTTCAACATCCAGTACAAAGGGTTCAGCATACCCATCCACTTCAACATCCTTGACGTGAGTGCCTTCAGCCTTGGCGGAAGAAAAAGCAGCACCAAGTCGGAAGCCCTCGACAACCTCGTGCGCCGACTCCCCACCCCCAAAGCCGCCATAGGTATCTCGCCCAAGATTGGCAACATGCGCCTCCATCTGGGTGCCAGCACCATGAAATTCTCACCCTATGTCTATTCTGGCGTACAGTTCTGGGGCGGAGGATTGGAATATGCGGGCAAATACTGGAACTTCGGCACATTCTACGGTTCTCTCAACCGCCCCACCCGCTACAGAGAACTAGACAACCGCAGCGCCCTACAGCAATACACCGACGCACTCCTTGGCCTGAACACCTACGAAACCCAGCGCCCACAATTCCGCCGCGACGCAGTAGCCGTGAAACTGGGCTTCGGCACCTCACGCAACGGTATAGACCTTATGGCCATGAAGGCCAAAGACATCGAAGGATCGCTCCCCGAGATGCTCCCCTGGGCCGACTCCACCATCGACCGCAGCACAGTGGTCACGCCCAAAGAAAACCTAGCTCTCGGTTTGGCCGGGCGCCTCACCATAGCCAAGATATTCAGTCTCAAGGCCAACCTGGCAGCCTCAGTGTTCACTCCCAACACATTGGTAGACACGCTGGACATGGACCGCATCAAGAAAACCGCCGAACGGGCCGAAGTGGCATTGAACCAAGCCCTAGACCTACTCCAACGACTGGAATGGCTCTATCGCGTGCAGGGCAACACCCAGCTGCGCCTTGCGGGCGACGCCACCACACAGCTGCGCACAAAGCACTGGACCCTGGGCGGACAGTACAAATTCATCCAAGCCGACTACACCTCCATGGGCGTGGTGTCGACCCTGCAAAACGTGCAGAGCCTAAACATCACAGGCGGATTGAACGTGCTGCAAGGAGCGCTAAACATACCCGCCTCCGCCTACGGCCAACAAGACAACCTTAACGGCCAACAGCAATACACCAACCAGGTGAACACCTACAACCTCAACGCCAATGCCATTCTGGGCGACTACGGCACGGTGATATTCAGCGGCAACATGGTCCGACAGACTCAGGACGACGGAATTGAGCAAGTGGATCCCACCCTGAGAATCGACCAGACCACCATCAACGCCAACCTGATGCCAGCACTCAACTTCAAAGGCTCGCACAGCCACCAGGTGGCCCTGTCGGTAAACTATATCTCCACCGACAACCACAACCCACAACTCGTCAGCGACATCGATTGCCGCACCACCAGCATTGGCCCCGCCTACGAATTCTCGACCGACAAAGGCCGACTGGTGCTGGACGCCAACTACGACTTCAGCCATTCGCTCAGCCACTACAGCAACTACGACGCCCACACCCTGGGCCTCGGATGCCAATACCGCATAGCCCAAGGCCAACGCAGCAAACTCGCCTCCACCCTCAACACCTCGCTAAGCATCAACAACGTAAAAGACCAAGGCAGCGTAGACGAGGTGCTGGATATGAACAAACGCATGGGTTTCATCAAAGGCACAGGCTACGAGGTGACAGAGATGCAAACTATCTCGTTCGACCTGACCGGACAGCTGACCTGGACCCACAAGCAAGGCCACACTGCCTTTGTGCGAGCTTCGTTGCGCAACTTCTCCAACCGCGAGATGATTGCCCAAAGGGTATCCACTACGCTCAACGTATCGGTAATGCTGAACTACAGCTACACCTTCACCGCCAAACTCCAACGCAAGAAACAGCCCGCAGAACAGCCCCTGCTTCCCTCCGACAAAGACCAAACCACTAACACCAACGACAATGAAACAAAATAACATATCAGCCCTCCTCCTGACCCTATGCCTTTTCGCCATGGGAGCCAAGGCCCAGAATGAGGTTTCCGTCATCATGACCCAGGCTCCCTGGGTGAAACAGATGCCCACCGAGCTAATGAGCTATCTGAACGAACCATTCCAATACGTGAACGTGATCATGATCAACAACACGCCCAACGATATGGATGTCTATGTCGACTTCGACCTCTCCTCCTCAGTGAGTATCGAGGGGCAGGACGACCTCCACATCTTTACCGACAACGATATGATTGGCGGCTATACCAACATACCCTCGCTCATCACCCTCCACCCCGGCACCAACCGCATCTCTTCTCAAGACCTAAGCCTCAACCTTAAATACCGCACCAACATACAGACGGACTACAGCCAGCTGAACCTGAGCGCGCTCACACTTCCTGAGGGCAACTATTCGTTCTGCATCACGGTGGCTCGCGAGGGTGTAGACGTTTCTCTCCCCTGCTGCCTGAAATACAACCTTTGCTACAGCGGGTCGGCCCCAATGATCACAGCACCTATCCTTGTGGACCAAGAAGGCGAATACCCAGTACTAGAAGCCATGCGCAAAGTCAACTTTATCTGGACCGGCGTCATCAGCAACTGCTTGCAGCCTAATCAGTTCAACTACACCATCAAGTTCGTTGAAGTCTATCCTCAGCAGAACCCCCAGCAAGCCATAGACAACAACCCCGTGCTGGCATCGATCGAATGTGGCAAACGCACATTCTTCACCTACGACATGGTCACCGACCGCCGACTGGTGATGGACACCGGCCATGTATATGCCGTGCAGGTGATGGCCACTCCGGTCAACAGCAACGTCACTGCCAACCTGAGCAACAACGGCTACAGCGACTATATGGCATTCGAATGGCGAGGCACCACACCGGCCGAGCAACTGAAAGCCGTCAAACGCAAAGCAGCGGAGACTGCCAACCAATAGCCCAGGCATCACCCCGCCTAAGAGAAGAAGGAGTTCGCCGATTTGTGCCGACATCAGTAGGCGTAAATCAGCAAACTCTTTTTCTTTCTTCCTCGGGATTATCCGCAAGTATGTGAGAGCATCACGTTGCCGACAATAAATCCACGGAAAAATTCGCGGTAATTTTCGTCCAAAAGTACCAAAACGATTGTTTTCGGATAATAAATTTAGAGTTGCCCAACCTCGGTAAAAGTTTAAAAATAGCCATTTTGTCCGCTCACAAACAAGGCCCATGAAAAAAGTGGGCCGGCCGAAGATCAGCCAGCCCACTTTGAATATAAATGTAACGGAAGTTTTATTCCACGGGAATGTCTTTGTTTACGTTCTTGCAACCAGCCACGGCATAGTAGAAGATGAAGCCGAGCATGGCAATGACGAGCCAGTAGCTGGCCATATAGCCGGTGGCACGGGCAATCCAGTCTTGGATGAAAGGCATGACGCCTCCACCTACGACCATCATCATGAAGATGCCGGAGGCCTGCTCGGTGTATTTGCCGAGACCCTCGACGGCGAGGTTGAAGATGCCGCCCCACATGAGGGAGGTGCAGAGACCGCAGAGGACGATGAAGAGTGCGCTGGCGGGAACGACCACCATAGTGAAGCTGCCACCCTGATAGCCAGGCATAGACATGGTCATGCTCTTGGGCAGGAAGATGGCCACAAGGAGGAAGATGATGGCCACGGCCGAAACGACGGTGATCTGGGTCTTGGAAGAGACTTTGCCGCTGATGGCTGTGCTGGCCAGACGACCTACAAACATGAGCAGCCAGTAGACTGCAGCGATTGCACCGCCAATGATGGCTGCACCTTCGCCGAGGCCGGCACCCTTGTCGGTGGGGTCGGAAAGGTAGAAGTTGAGCTCGCCAGGGATACCCACTTCAACGCCCACATAGAAGAAGATGGCAACGACGCCAAGCACGAGATGGCGGAAGCTCCAGGCGCTGTATTTGTCCTTGCCCTCAGCCTTGGCCTTGCCCAGGTTGGGTTCGGGAATGGCCACGAAATAGAGGATGACGAAGGAGAGCAGGAACACGCCCAGGGCAATGAGCAGCAGGGGACGCACATTGGCGAGAGCGGTGTCCTTGGTGAGGGTGCCGATCATAGCACCAGCCAGCAACGGGGTGGCCGTGCCGGTGAGGGAGTTGAGGGTGCCGCCAGCCTGGATGAGCTGGTTGCCGCGGTTGCCGCCGCCACCGAGGAGGTTGAGCATGGGGTTGACCACGGTGTTGAGCATGCAGACGCAGAAGCCGCACACAAAAGCACCTAACAGATAGACCACCAGCGCACCATAGCTGACAGCCATGAAGCTGGAGGACATTTGGATGAGCATGCCGAAGAAGCCGACGGCAAGAGCCGTAAGGGCGGTCTTTTTGTAGCCGATGCGCGAGAGCATCTTGCCAGCGGGAATGCCCATGATGAGATAGGCGGTGAAATTCATAAGGTTGCCGAGCATGCCCGACCACTCCATGCCGTCTTTGATTTTCCAGATGTTGCCAAAGGGTGCCGCCATGTTGGTGACAAAGGAAATCATGGCAAACATGAAGAACATCGTGATGATGGCAATTACGTTACTTTGTTTCTTTTCCATAGTATGTTATTTTTTATTTATTCGATATTAGTAGACCACAATCTTGCGGGCTGCCAAGCCTTCGACACGGACCATGTAGACGCCGGCGAAGGGCAGGGCGATGGGCTGCTGGTTGTAGGCCGGGGTGGCATAGACTTGGCGGCCCATGAGGTCGTAGATGCCGAGACGCATGCCCTGGGCGCCCATCACGGTGAGGGTGCGACCCTGGACAAGGGTGGCGAATTCGGCAGCAGCGGCATTATCGATGCCTTCGGGCTCGCCCTCGGCAAAGATGGCACGAACTACGGTGTCGGAGACGACAACGACGGGGTGGGGATTCTCGGTGGCCTTGTCGGTCCAGCGCTGGAAGTAGCAGCCTTCGGCAGGGGTGGCTTCAAGGGTGGCAATCTCGCCATAGCGATAGATGCCGCCACCGGTGACGGTGCCCCAACTGCGACGGTTGGAGCCGGCAGTGAGGGTGTACTCAGCGTTGTCGTAGTCCATGGCAACACGCACCATCCAGGTGCCATATACGGGCTGGTCGGACTGAACGAGGTTGGACCAAGTGTTGCCGCCATCGCTGGTGTACCAAGATCCGTTGGGGTTGCCGCCATAAGAAGCGTAAGAAATAGAGTCTGCGCAATCAACAGCGGTTATGACTACCCAAAGAGAGCCCCGATGGTTGATGGTGACAGGAGTGTATAAGGAGAACACGTTCCAGCTGCTGGCGGTGTTGCGGGTGACATTGCGGTTGGCTCGATAGACAACGGAATCGGGAGCGTCTTCGCCACCGGAGTAGACCTCGATGCGATATGTGCCCACGCCGCCAGCATAGAATTTGACACCTGTAAGCTGGCGATGGCCAATAAGGTCAACCTGGCGGAGTTTGACGGCATAGCTGAAGTCGTTGCCCTGGCCGAAAGTGCCGGAGATCTGGTTGTTTTCGTACTGGATGGTGTCAACGCCCAAGGTGGTGAAATAGGCAGTGAGGTTGCGATTGTTGGTGACAAGGACAGAGCGAGGGTTGAGGACAACGCCGTCGCTCCACTTCTGGAAGCGATAGCCGGGCATGGCCGTGGCCAAAAGGACGCAGGTGTCGCCCATAACATATTGGCCAGCACCTGCCACTACGCCCTTGAGCGAGTCGGCGGTAGGCGCATTGATATTGTAGGTAAGAGGCTCGACGTCGGTGGTGGCAGCGCAGGGGCTTTCCACAACCCACTGGTCGAGATTGAAGATTGTTTCAGTACGGTCGTGGTTGAGGACGACAGCACCATTGGCGTTCAAGACAGAGAATGAGCAAACGCCATCGCTGGAGCCATTGTGCCAGGTGAAGATAACGGAATCAGAGCAGACATTGAACGACTGCTCGGCATAAATGCCAGCCTCCAGTTTAGCAGTGCCATAGGTCACTCCGCTGGGAGACTCAATGGAGAGGGACGCTTCGTTCCAGCCATTGTCGTTGGTACCTGCCATGCGGACAGTGAGTTGGCACATATCGGCGCTGGAGCAGGTGAGCTGGGTAACGTTGACACGAGCGGTGTCGTCGCCTTCGATGATGGTCACAACAGCCATGCGCTCATGGCCGGTGGTGTTGGCAGTGACGGTGGCAGTGACGGTGGTGACAGAGCCCATGCCGTTGCCATGATTGGGGGTAACGCTCAGCCAGGAAGCGCTGGAGGTTGCCTGCCACTGGGCCGAGGTCTCGCCGTCGCTTACCACCGAGAAAGTGGTAGAACCAGCATCGGCAGAGAGCATAAGGCTGGAAGGATTGGCGCGGAGCGTGGGGATGGGTTCTAATCCAAAGAGGGCATGGTTGCCGGAGTTGAAGGTGTTGGTGGCATTGGTACCAGTGCCGCCGCCGCCAGGATTGAGGGCACCCATGGCATAATAGCCGTTGTAATAGCCGCCCCAGCCCCAGTTGACATGGAAGAGGTTGCTGGCGTTGTAGCCGTCAAAGACAAAGGCATGGCCGCCTCCGGCATCGTAACCGGCATAGACAACAGGACGACCGGCGTAGATCTCGTCTTTGAGCATTTCCACCCAGTTGGTTTCGCTATAGTAGCTCTTGTAGCGGCACTCTAACGAGGGCTTATAGCCGAAATAGGTGGGCAGCGCATACTCGGCGGTGTTATAGCCACCAGTCACGTATGCACCGCTGCCATCGGGACCGTAGTCCATATTCATGGACACACCCACATGATAGCTAAGGGTTGCAACGGCCTGAATCTGAGCGGAAGAAGAGGACGCACGCAGAGCATTGGGCATGTTGGCCCAGTCATAGGTGGTGCTGCCGAAATCAGCGCTCAAAGTGCCGTAAAGGTTGCTGTAATAAGAATGAGAGCCAGTGCCACGGACAGGATGATTCCAATATTTCATCACCTGGGCGACTGCGGTGGCCAGGCAACCGACAGGAGTTCCGTTGGGGCAATAGTAGTTGTAGTAAGGGCTTTGGTTCCACTGAGTGGTCATCAAAGGAGAAACAGCGGTGGCCGACTTGGGAGCGGACCAAGTGTTCTGAAGGATGTTCTGCCACTGGGACTGGTTGTGGACGGCAAGGTCGGCTTCGACATCCACCTCGCCAGCCTTGACAGCCTGGATTTCCTGCTCATACTGGTTCAGCCAGAAACGAGTTTCGGGACCCATTTCCTGGGCCACATTGCTGGTGGAATAGCCCAGAATGGGGTAACAACGATCGTCAGAAGACACAATGACGAAACCCTCGTTATTCATGCTGAAGATATAGAGCGACGAAAAGTCGGTGTTGGAGACCAGCGTACAGCTTATCTGTTTCTGGCCAAGCACATTGGTCCAATAATTCTGGGCCACAGAGGCTGCTTCGTCAACGGATACCGGCCGAGCCGATGCCGCGAGCGCCATAACTAATGCTAATAATAGCAAGGAGAATTTTTTCATTCAAAATGCGTGTTAATAGTGTTTATTATAAATTATACATTATTATTTATCCTTTCAGAGCCTCCGAGCCACTCACAATTTCGATAATCTCGTTGGTAATGGCGGCCTGGCGGGCTTTGTTGTAGCTCAGGCGCAGTTCCTTGAGCAACTCGGTGGCGTTGTCGGTGGCCTTCTGCATGGCGTTCATCCTGGCACCATGCTCGGCAGCCAAGGAGTCGAGGACAACACGATAGAAATGCGACCTGAGTACCAGCGGCACCATCTCGCGCAGGATTTCCTCTTTCGACGGCTCGTAGATAAAGTCGCCGACAGTGGCTTTCCCGGCTTTTGCTCCAGGAAGCTTGCCCGATTCCACCGGAAGGAACTGTTCGGTGGAGAGAATCTGCACGAGGGAATTCTTGAACTGGTTGTAAATCAACTCAACCTTATCGTATTTTTTTGCCACAAATTCCCCCATGACCTCATCAGCCAATTGAGCGACACTGTCGAAGGTGGCATTGTCTAAAAGTTCGTCGTGGCTGACGACCGAGCCTTGGAAATTCTTAGCAAAAAACTCACTACCGCGTTTCCCCAAGGTAATCATCGACAATTCTGCCCCGGTTGATTGATAATAGTCTATGCGTGCCTGGGTCTGTTTCAGCACATTGCTGTTGAAAGCGCCGCAGAGGCCTTTGTTGGAGGTGACAACCACCAACAGCACACGCTGGGCATTGCGCACTTGGTGATAAGGAGTGAGCACTTCGCCACCGGCACCAATATCGGAAAGTATTTCCGACAATTGGTTGGCATAGGGACGCATTCCAATAATGGCATTCTGCGCCTTTCGGAATTTGGCGGCCGACACCATCTTCATGGCCGAGGTGATCTGCTGTGTGGAGCTGACCGAGGCGATGCGGGTGCGAACTTCTTTGAGGTTAGCCATAGTCGGTAATTATTTATTCGCTATACTTCTCAGCCATTTCCAAAGCCACCGTTCTGAGCGTGGCAAGGTCTTCGTCAATCAGCTTGCCGTTGCGCAGATTTTCAAGCACATCGGCATGGTTCTGACGCATGGCAAAGAGAAACTCGGTCTCAAAATTGCGCACCTTGTCTACCGGCACTTTCTGCAGCAAGCCATTGGTACCGCAATAGATGATGGCAATCTGATCTTCCACAGGCATGGGCCGGTACTGCGGCTGGATGAGGATCTGCACATTGCGCGCACCTTTGTCCAGCACAGCCTTGGTGGCCGCATCGAGGTCGGAACCGAATTTGGAGAATGCCTCCAATTCTCGGTATTGAGCCTGGTCGAGCTTCAACGTACCCGAGATTTTCTTCATCGACTTGATCTGGGCCTTACCGCCAACGCGCGATACCGAGATTCCCACATTGATAGCGGGGCGGATACCGGCATTGAAGAGATTGGACTCCAAGAATATCTGACCATCGGTGATAGAAATCACATTAGTGGGGATATAGGCAGAGACGTCGCCGGCCTGGGTCTCGATGATGGGCAGCGCAGTGAGCGAACCGCCACCTCGCACCTTGCCTTTGAGGCTTGCGGGCAGGTCGTTCATCTGGCTGGCAATCTCATCGCTCTCAATAATGCGGGCGGCACGCTCCAGCAGGCGGCTGTGGAGGTAGAAGACATCGCCGGGATAAGCCTCGCGTCCGGGGGGACGGCGGAGGAGCAGCGAGACTTCGCGGTAGGCCACGGCCTGCTTGCTCAAATCGTCATAGATGACCAATGCGTTGCGACCCGTATCGCGGAAATATTCGCCGATGGCGGCACCTGCGAAGGGGGCGTAGAACTGCATGGCGGCGGGGTCGGATGCCGTGGCAGCCACAACGATGGTATAGTCCATAGCTCCACGTTCTTCAAGGTTTTTCACCATGTGCGCCACGGTGGAACCTTTCTGGCCACAAGCCACATAGATGCAATATACGGGGTCGCCAGCCTCATAGAATGAGCGCTGGTTCAGGATAGTGTCGATAGCAATGGCGGTCTTGCCGGTCTGGCGGTCGCCAATGATAAGCTCGCGCTGGCCTCGGCCGATGGGAATCATGGAGTCGATAGCCTTGATACCAGTCTGCAAAGGCTGCTGCACCGGCTGGCGGAAGATGACGCCGGGGGCTTTGCGCTCCAAGGGCATGTCAAACAGTTCGCCCTCAATGGGGCCTTTGCCGTCGATAGGTTCGCCAATGGTGTTGATGACACGGCCCACCAGCTGGTCGCCGGCCTTCACCGAGGCAATGCGGCGGGTACGCTTCACGATATCGCCCTCGTTGATTGTGCTGGCCTCATTCAGCAGCACGATACCCACATTGTCCTCTTCCAGGTTCTGAACAATACCCTGCTCACCAGTATTAAACAGCACAAGTTCGCCGGCCTGCACATTGTTCAAACCATAGACTCGCGCAATGCCGTCGCCTACGGTGAGCACAGTGCCGACTTCTTCGAGCTTGACCTCAAGGTCAACCTCGGCCAGCTGTTTTTTTAATATCGCCGATACTTCGGCAGGTTTAATCTCAGACATAGTTCAATATTTATAATTTATGAATCATGAGTGGCAGCCATTCTCACATCACCCCGCAGCCACTCATCACAACTTGCTTTCATAGTCGTTCTTGGCAAATTCGGCACGCAGGCGCGCTATCTTGGTGCGGATGCGGGCATCGTACATTTTGCCATCGAACGTCAACTTAAAACTACCCAGCATGTGGTGGTCGGTGGTGTGGTTCAACTCCACATCCTTCTGGGTGTAGTCTTCCACCATCTTGGCCATGCGGTCGACAGCCTCATCGGTAATAGGCAACCTCGTGACCATATCGGCACGCACGATGTTGTTGGCATCGCAGAACTGTTCCACATAGGCCGACGCAATACCTTTCAGACTCAAGACCCTGCGTTTGCGAACCACAAAATCCAAGAAAGCCATAGTGACCTGAGCCACATGCTCAGCAAAGATATCGTGCAGCACAGCCACCTTCTTATCCTGGCGGATAGAAGGATTAGACATCACCACGGACAACTCGCGATTCTCAGCGCAAACTGACCCCACCAGTTCCATGTCCTTGCGCACCTGCTCAGCACAGCCCAGATCGTTGGACAGCAGCAACAGTGCCTTGGCGTAGTTTTGGTTGATACGATAATCGTTCATAGTAGATTATTGGGTGAATTACTGAAACTTGGTCTCATCCAACTGGCGGGCGATCAATGCGTCGGCGCGATCTTTGTCGGCCAATTCCTGCTCCAGCAGTTTCTCAGCAATCTGGATGGAGAGGTTGGCAATCTCATTCTTCAGGTCGTGCATGGCACAAAGTTTCTCGTAGTTGATGTTCTCGCGGGCGGCCTCCACAATGCGCGAAGCCTCCTGCTGCGCAGTCTCACGAGCCTTTTCAATGATTTCTTCGCCAGCCAGTCTGGCATTGCGAAGCATCTCGTCGCGTTCCATTCTGGCCTGTTTCAGCAGTTCTTCGTTGTGCGACACCAGCTGTTTCATTTCCTCGCGTGCCTTGTCGGCGGCTGCCAGCGAGTCGGCAATAGCCTGCTCGCGCTGGTTCAGCGACTTCAGCAGCATGGGCCAGCCCCATTTGCCAAGGATGAACACCAAGATGGCAAACGAGACAAGCATCCAGAAAAAGGTGCCTATACCAGGGTTGATTAACGGATTATTCATCACTGATACCTTTCATCAGACAGAACCGGATGCCGGCAACTTTGTGCCAACATCCAGTTCCACCTATAAGAACTACTTGAAAACAATCATCAGGCAGATAACGCAGGCAAAGAATGCCACACCTTCTACCAGAGCAGCGGCAATAATCATTGTGGTGCGGATGTCGCCACCAGCCTCAGGCTGACGAGCCATACCTTCCATAGCGCCCTGACCAATCTTACCAATACCAATACCGGCACCAATAGCGGCCAAACCTGCTCCGATGGCTGCACCAAGATAACCCCAAGCCATTTGGGCTGCAGCTTCTAACAAAATGAGTAATGACATAACAAATAATTTATATTAATAAATACTTTTAATTCACTTATTTTCAAAACAATGCACATCATCCCCACAGGGTTGTAGGCACACTCGTTTCAAACAACAAAAATAAGAAAAAAAAATGACATAACAACTATTTTTAATAAAAACAATTGTTAATTATGAAAACCAAGTCCGATTTAGGATCAGTCAATGGGGAGATTCCTCAGCAGAATCCCCCCATAAACATTGCAACGCCAGCAATGCTAACGTCTTGTTTTAGCAGCGGTTGAAGTAGGCTGAAGCGAACTCAGTTCCGGCTTGCCGCTGACAGTAACCCAAGTGGAGTATGCGGGAGTGGCGGAATTATCGTTCACCCAAGTGTTGAGGATGCCCAGCAGAGCAGAATAAGAGGCCAGGCCATCGCCTATCTGATTGCCTGCGGTAGTAGTGCTAGAGCCGCTAGCCCATGTGGTGTTAGTGGTTGGCAGATAATAGCAGCCATCCATTGTAGCAGCTGCTCCTCTTCCAAGGACACCACCACGACGAGAGTCAGTGCAACCGCTCACAGCCCCATCAGAATAGCAGTTTTTCACTCGGAAACCACCAACGTTCAAATTGCCGATAATACCGCCAGCATAGCCATTGGCCGAGGTAGACAGATGGACCACATTACCATGATTCACGCAATTGGCTATAAAAGCACCACTATTTCTACTATTCCAATATCCACAAATACCTCCAATCGAAACGTTTTTATTATTCGTAGAGGCACTAGCATTAGTTATCTCGCCTCGGTTCTCACAATTGACGATCAAGTCCTTTCCAGTATCTTTATTGAATCCCAAGATACCTCCAGCGCCAGCGGTGGCGTGTGTGGAATTACACACAACCCTACCGGTATTAATACAATTGGAAACAGTCAGTTGCGCGCCATTGATACGCGACCCTACGATGCCGCTAGTACCACTATTTTCCACCGAAGTGACAATGCCTTCAATAGTGCCCGAATTCGAACAATTGTCCACCTCCACTTTGCCACCGTTGGACTCAACCCATATCGAACCCAAGATGCCGCCCACATGAGCGGCCTTGCCTTTATCAAGATCAATAGACGATCCCTGCTGGTTGGTGGTGTGGATGTTGGCAGTGTTGTGGCAATTGATGATTTGCGATGTTTTGCTATTATCAGTACATTTGACAACACCAACTATGCCACCAATCACATTCACCTGGTTGCCATACTGGCGAGCCACCTGAATATCGCCCGCCACAGTCAGATTCTTCACATTTGAGCCATTCGCCATAATACCCACCAAGCCAATATCGCCGCCAATGTCGGCAAGTTGGTTGTAAGTAATCGTATGGTCAAGACTATCCTCACCACGGCCATCCAAAGTTCCAGCAAAATTATTAGTTTTGCTTCCTAAAGGAACCACAACATTGTTGCCACAATTAAAATCTTGCATCACACGGAAACAACCTGTCCTAAAGAGTTCACCTCTGCGCGCAGTAATATAGTCAATTTCGCCAGAATTGATTACCGATGAGGCATAAAACAAATCGTTATAACTATACAGTTTGTAGGGATCCCACTCTGTGCCCGAGCCCTCCAGACCGGGAATCACAGTGTAGGCATTCTCGTCAGGTATGCTGGCTCCAGTAACAATCTTATTGGCCGGCAGCTGAAAAGCGACGCTTTGCTGAGTATTATGGAAGAAAAGCGTGCCCGTAAGATTGGCAGCCTCAGAATAGGTGGAGTGCCCCTGCACATGAACCGTGAGCGATGAAGCCAAATTATTGGAATTAAATGGGGGCAGAACCACATAGAAAGTCTTGGTGGTTCCCGCTGTGGCAATTCTGTATCGATTGCAATTAAGTGTCACCGTATGGCCACGGCCCTTGTTGCCATCTGATGCCGAAAGAGACGGATTCCCAGCATTGCTCCAATTAACAGAATAGGTACCATAAAGATATGTATTTGAATTAGACGACGTCACCGAGATACTGAGCACATCAAATTCATCGACTGGCGAGGTGATGCGCACCTCCAACAGCGAGCATAAGTTCTTGAAATGAAGCATTCGTGAATCTTTGGCAGCCATGGGAGCGTTAATCTTTTGAACGCCGTTAACCTCCTCATAGATCTGCTCCTGAGGCAGAACCACGCTGTTATCATTTCTAGCAGGGAAAATAGCAGTGTACTCAGAACTGGACGGCACTCCGCTAACCGAAGCCGCACCCGCAGCATCAACAGCTATGGAATAGTTGCTACCATTAATCCTCACCATATCGCCATTATCAAAAATAGCGTAATCTTCACTATTCAGATGCACCTTGTCATCTCCAAAGTTTTGGATAACGGCTTTGAGGGTAATCTCATCTTTCTGACAGCTGGCCAACAGCATCAAGGGCAGAAACAATAAAGCAATTTTTTTCATCCTTCTCAATGTTTAAAACGATTAAAAATGGCTTTCACCTGTACTATTATTTCCACTATTTCCACCAAAGCTGACCTCAAATCGTTCATACTTAGGGTTAGATTCTCCATGTGCGGATAACGGGAGACTGGAAACCTGGTCAATTGAGGGTGTAAAACCACCTTCAACCACAAAAGATACTACCTTCACCTTGGGTGCCTGGTAGGGATGTTTAATTTTTTTCATCTATTATACACTATTAAAAAGTATTACAAAACTGTTAAAAAACGCAACAACCAACTGATTGCGCGCTATTTACAACAGAATAAAACAAAAAACTTTAATGCACAAAAATAGCAATAATTTTTGTATCCGTAAAAAGAAAAATGTTAAAAAAACAATCGACCAACAAGATGCCAACCAATCCTCTTACCGTACTCGCAACCTGGTTTCAAAAATAAGCGGTATCAGGCCAGTGCGGCACTGATGCGGTCAAGCGCCTCTTTTAGTGTGGCTTGCGGGCAGCCCAGATTGATGCGGAAACAGCAGCGAAAGTCGTCGCCGCCAAAAGCCGTACCGTCGTTGAGTGCTACCTTGGCACGATTGTAGATGGCATGTTTGAGCTCGGTATGGGTCAAGCCAAGTGCCGAGAAATCAAGCCAAGCCAGATACGAGGCCTCGGGCAACACAGCCTTCACCTGGGGCATCTCGCGTTTCAGATAGTCACGCAGAAATTCCACATTGCCTTGCAGGTAGGCCAGCATTTCTTTCAGCCAAGCCTCGCCGTGCTTGAAGGCCGCCTCGGCGCCCACAAAGGCAAAGATATTGCCGTTAGCCAACTCAAAACCATCTAGATAGCCATAAAATTCGCTCCGCAACTCCTCATTGGGGCAATAGCACACCGAGCTGCTCAAACCGGCGATATTGAAAGTCTTGCTGGGAGCAATAAAGGTAATGGAAATTTCTTTTGCCTCAGGGCTTACAGTACTGAAACTGACATGCTTGCGACCAGCCAAAGTCATATCGGCATGTATCTCGTCGGCAATCACGCGCACACCATTGCGATAACAGATGTCGGCCACCTTGCGCAGCACCTCCTCGCCCCAGATAGTGCCGCCAGGATTGTGCGGATTGCTCAGTATCATCCACTTGCATGACTTAGCACGGCATTCAAGATCCTCGAAATCAATCTCAAACCTGCCATCCACCACCTTCAGCGGACTGCATTCCAGCTGGCGCTTGGCAAAGGTGGGCAGGTTGAGGAATGGCGGATAGACCGGAGTGGTGAGCAATATACCGTCGCCAGTCTGGCTCAAGGTCTGAATCACAAAAGCGATTCCAGCCACAATGCCGGGGATGAAATGCAATTCCTCGCAGCAGCACTGGATGCCATAATGACCTGACAACCAGCCGCGCACCGTGTCCCAATACCCTTCCGACGGTGTCGCATAGCCCAGCACCTCGTGCTCGCAACGCTGGCGCAATGCCTCCATCACAAAGTCGGGAGAACGGAAATCCATGTCTGCCACCCACATAGGCAGCAAATCGTCGCTACCGAAGAACTTCAGCAGGGCATCGTGTTTCACACAATCGGTCCCTTTGCGGGGAATAATTTCATCAAAGTTATACAAAATGGTATAATTTATAAATTATAAATAAACACCTGCAAGCCTAGGAGACCCTAGGATTTCCTAGGGAATCCTAGGAATACCTAGAATCCCCTAGAATTTCTAGGCCTATTTTAACAAATCGATGCTATAGTGCAAGCCTACATTCTCGCGGCGAGCACGTGCCATCTTGATAATCAGATAGGAACAAGCTATCAAGTTGCGCAGTTCGCAGAGCTCCTCAGTCAGCACCGAGCGGTTGTACAAATCCTCGGTCTCGCGGAAGATGAGGTTCAGGCGGTCGAAGGCACGCTGCAGACGCAGATCGCTGCGGACAATGCCCACATAGTTCCACATCAGCTCTTGCAGCTCGCGCTTGGTCTGGGTGATAAGCACCATCTCCTCGTTGAGCACCATGCCGTCGGCATTCCAGTCGGGCACCTCATGGCAGATTTCGCGGGTCTTGATGCGCTCGATGGCACTCTGAGCTGCATTATGAGCATACACCACAGCCTCCAGCAAAGAATTGCTGGCCAGGCGGTTGCCACCATGCAGACCGGTGCACGAGCACTCGCCTGCGGCATACAGATGATGGATGCTGGACTCGCCATTGCGGTCCACCTTGATACCGCCGCACTGATAGTGGGCTGCGGGACGCACGGGAATCATATCCTTGGTGATGTTGATGCCAATCTCCAAACACTTGGCATAGATATTGGGAAAACCGTTAATCAGCTCATCCTTACCGATATGGCGGGCATCAAGATAGAGATGGTCGACGCCGGCCACCTTCATCTCGTTATCGATGGCGCGGGCCACAATATCGCGGGGAGCAAGCGAAAGGCGCTTGTCGTATTTCTGCATAAACTCCTGGCCTTTGCGGTCTTTCAGCACTGCGCCGGCACCACGCATGGCTTCGGTGATGAGGAATGCGGGCTTCTCTGCCGGATTATAGAGCGAAGTGGGATGGAACTGCATGAATTCCATGCCGCTGAGCACACCGCGGGCACGGTGCACCATGGCCACGCCGTCGCCCGTGGAGATGATAGGCGTGGTGGTGGTGGTATAGACATTGCCCATGCCGCCTGTGGCCAGCAGGGTAACCTTGGCCAGGTAAGTGTCAATCACATTGGTAGCGCAATCCAGGGCATAAACGCCATAGCACTCGATGTCGGGCGTATGCTTCGTAACGCGCTGTCCCAGATGATGCTGGGTAATGATATCAATGGCAAACTGATTCTCTTTCAGCTCGATATTGGGGTGGTTGCGAACAGCCTCCAAAAGGCCGCGTTCAATCTCCTCGCCAGTATTATCCTTATGATGAAGGATGCGGAACTCGCTGTGGCCGCCCTCGCGGTGGAGGTCGAAGCGGTCGCCGGAATGGCTCTTGTCGAAATTCACACCATATTTCACCAACTCGCGGATGCGGTCGGGAGCCTCGCGGATGGTCATTTCCACCACATCGCGGTCGCAGATGCCGTCGCCGGCCACCAAAGTGTCTTCAATATGCTTATCAAAACTGTCGCTGTCGTACATCACGGCGGCAATACCACCCTGGGCATAGCGGGTCGAACCCTCCGATGCATCGCCCTTGCAAAGCACACAGACCTTGCCGTAAGGGGCAACTTTCAGGGCAAAACTAAGTCCGGCGATACCCGAACCAATAACCAAGAAATCTACTTCGTAACGCATTTTGATATATTTGAGCAATTTAATATCACTACCTTAGCCCACGATACTAGATGGTGGAGAGGGTGGGCAGGAAATAAATATACAGCATTACCGAGGCGATGATGGCAAAGACAAACAAGCCAACCATCAGCCAGGCCATGTAATGCCACATGCGGCGGCTCTCGGAAAGGATGCCGCAGATGGGAGTGACGTCGCCGGTTGCTTTAATCATGCGGGCCGCATGCACGGCCTGGCGCATCATAACGATACCCGGCACCAGGAAAGCCGACACCACGAATAGCAGAATACCGCCCAGGGCAACCAAGTTGTCGATATAGTGAGGCATATCCTCAGGCAGTGTGCTACTATAATACAACAGGGCTATGCCGCCAAGCACAAGAAACATCATTCCCAACACTGCAAAAATCGAAAAAAGGTTCATCCACTGACCAATCTTTCTAACACTCATCTTGCAGTTTTTCAGCAAAGTAATCTCATTTTCTTCCATAATCTCATGTATTAATTATTCTTGCAAATATATGAAAAAATATTCATTCACCCACTTTTTTTTGTTCAAGACAATCAATTCGCATTTACGCAAACCAACAATAGCAGGATATATATCAACCAAATACGCAACACAAATCAACCAAAAAAAATCTTGCCTAACCAATGATTATTCTAGCCACAAAGATGCCGAAAACACTTGCGTTCATCACAAATTTGGCCAAAATCCACCCTTCCTCCGCCCTTCCCCCGTTCCTTATCCTATATTTATACCTTATTTATACTATATTTATCCTATATGTAATAGAATAACTAAGGTATAACTATAGTATAAATAAGGTAAAACGAGCGAAGGTAGGGCGGAGTTGCTGAGGTCTTGGTGGCTCGGCTAGGGCGGATTTGGGATTGAGCGGCAATACGCAGAAATGCTTCCTGCCCGCATGAGGGAAACTGATTCGGGAGCTTTGGCTGCCGCTCCGGCACTTAATAACGATTGCCGAAACCAAATTATTGTGGCCGCCACTAAAAAATTATTGTAACATTATTTTATAATATCATTTTTTCTTCGTATCTTTGCCGACCGTATATGAAACGACAGCTTTTCTTTTGTGCACTATTAGTCACCATGTTCACCCTCATGGCAGGCTGCAAGTCAAGCCCTAATTCCTCACGGATGGACCTGGCTTTGCGCGCCCGCGTGGACCGATTCAACAAGGAGGCATTCCTAAATCGCTATGTCGACCCCTCCTGCGCCATCCAGGAAGCCTACGACGCCCTGGAGCTGATGCACGACTCGCTGCCGAACTACCACGACGGCTTTATGCGAGCCTACAACAACCTGGCTTTCAACTACTACATGCTTGCCCAGCACGATTCGGCGGCGGTCTATGTAGACAGTGTGCTAGCCCTGGCCGACCGACACGACAATAATTTTTCGGCACACAACAAGGAGGTGGAAGAAGTGATTGCGCAACTGATGCAGATCCGCCTGCTGCAGCGCAGCTGCCGCATTGCCGACTCCTATCAGTTGCTCTACGACATCGAGCGGAAGCGGGTGCTCTCGCATGACCCCGACAACTATCTCTATGCCTATGCGCTGATGGAATACTACATCACCTCGCTGACACTGAACTACCACTATAGAAACGAGGCCGTTAGCTCTTCTTCCGGCACGCTCCTCACGGCCAGCACCAAGCAGAATATGCACGAGCTGCTGAAAGAGGTGGAGGAGGCACGCACAAGTCTGCGCTGCGACTACAACGAGGATTTGTCGCTCAATTACGCGCTGGCACACAGCTACTACCGCTTGGCTTCGGCCTCGAAAAGCGATCCCAGGCTGCTGAAAAAGTCATATTACTACCTGGCCCAGAATGCCCGCATCCTAAACCTGAAAAACGACTATTCCACCTACCACCTGGCCAATATTTTCCAGCTCCAGGCCTTTATTGCTGCCGACACCAACATTATGCCCGAAGCCTATACCAAGCACTGTAGCAACGAGTTGCAGATGCTTGACAGTTTATGTCATAGGCTTTATCCGACCGACTCGGTGTATCTGTATGGCGACTACGGCCTTGATATGTTCCGCATCTCTACCGACCTTTTCTTCCAGACCACCGACCCCTACCAGCACTTGGGCGCCGTGGTGGCCGCAGCCGAATACTGCCTGAGTATTGGCGAATACGACATGGCGCACGACTATTATACTCGCATTCTGAACGATACGACATGGCACGACAATATGGCACCGAAGTTCGAGGCCATGCTCTACGACGGCCTTATCCGCATGGGTTACAGTCCATTACCCGAGGAAAACATTGCCTGGTACACCCGCGAGGCCGAACTGCTGTTTTTTATCCGCCAAAACGAGAGTGCCGATGTGGTGCTACAGGACAAGCTGGACCATTCCGAGACGCGCAACCACTTGTATATCATCACCATCTTCACCATCCTCCCGCTGTTAGTCATCCTTTCGGTGCTGACGCTGATGCTAGTCAAGCGTTCCAAGCATCTTCGCCAGGAGAAGACCGCACTGCAAGAGGCTAAGCGACAAGACGTTGAGCGCATTGCCAATGTGGAGACATGCCTATCGGTGATGCGGCACGATGTCAACCCATTCCTATCCTACCTACAGAACAAGAAGTTGTCGCCAGAGATGCGCCAAGAGGTTCTGGACCAGCTACTTCGCACATTCTCGAACATCAAGAACTGGACCAACCAGTCCATCCCCAGCGGCATGATTTTCCGCCCCACCCACTTTGCCCTGAACGATGTTTTCAACAATGTGGCGGCCACCTGCATCAACGTGCACGAGAATGTGAACATAACATTTGAGCCCACAACGATTTGCCTGCACGGCGACTTGCAACTGACTGAAATTCTGCTGCGCAACCTTGTCAACAACGCACTGCAGCACACCACCCAGGGCCAAGTGAAGATATCGGCATGGACCGAGGATGAGAATTTTGCACAGATTGCCGTCAGCGACACCGGCTGCGGCATGGACGACGAGACGCTGGAGGACCTGTTCCGAGCCGACAAGAAGATAAACTCCAATTCTGATTCATCCCACGGATTCGGTCTGATTCTATGCAAATATATTATCAAACGCCACGACGACAACACATTGCGCGGTTGCCGCATTTGGGCTGAAAGCCAGCCCGGAGAAGGCACAACAATGTATGTCCGCCTGGCTTTGGCACCTAAGAAAACCGAGGAGAAAGACTGAGGAGAACAATAATAAAGATATCTGTAACAACCAATTATACCATGGAAGCAATAAAAATAATGCTGGTTGACGATGAACCGATCATCCGCAAAGCACTGAAACTGGAATTGAATGCATCGCAAGCCACTATTGCCTGCGGAATGAACGACGACGGAGAGGTGGAGTACCGCGATGTGCGCGTGCTGGACACCTTTGCCAATGCGGCACAGCTGATGGCCGCGCTGGACAGTCCCGTACCTCACGAAATGCCTGACTACCTGCTGGTTGACATGGAGTTCCAAGGCGAACCAACCGGGGGTATTTTCATTGCCGACCGTGTGCATAAGAAATATCCCGACATCCATATTGCCATCCTTTCCGGCCGCTTCGACAATCCGCTGCCCGATGAGAGCAACCGCCACGAGCGCATGATGGAGATTGCCCGCGTGGTTTTTGAGTCGCTACAGCATGGCGCCCAGGCATTTGTGAGCAAGAATGCCTCCGGAGGATTTTCGGTAGAGAATGTGCTACGAGCCATCGAGTGCCTTGAGCGCGGAGAGAAATACTATTTCAACTATCCGGTAATGCTGACTATCAAAGAGGCTGCCGAACTATACGTAAGCCATGCTGCCCAGATGCATACCGATCTGGTAATTACCGAATCAGAACGCGACCTGCTCCTGCTGGAGGCCGCCGGATGCACCGCAGCCGAAATCGCCGAAACGCTTCACGAAACCGACAAAAGCATTCAGGAACGCCAAAAAGATTTATCAAGAAGACTGGAAATTGTGAACAAGTCTGGTGCCCGCATCGCCAAGGCCATCCAATATGGATTGATAGATGCCAAAGACATTAAATACTTGAAAAGATAACACTTAGGACTATTCCTGTAGAGATAGCATTATTTTTAGGCCAAAAAGTAGTAAAAGTCCGAGAAAAGCACACGATTTTTCAGCACGAAACCCGACTGATTGAAATTTTATTTCGCTAATACACAACGAAAAAGAAAGAAAAATAAAAAAATATTTTGTCAATTGAGAAAATTTGTGTACTTTTGCATTCGCTTTTAAGGCAGAAAGGTCGTTTGGCCGAGGGGCTAGGCACAGGTCTGCAAAACCTGCTACTCCGGTTCAAATCCGGAAGCGACCTCAAGAGAGACTCCATAGTGAGTCTCTTTTTTTGTCACCTTATCAGACTGACAGTCCCGGTCAAAAACTGGCTTCCGTTGGGAGTCACCTGGTCGATATATCGGCAGCGATAGACATAAACACCTGTCGCACAAGGTTTACCCAAATGAGTTCCATCCCAAGGATGGTCGAGGTCGGCAGTATGATACACCAATACACCGCCACGATCGTAAATCCACAACTCGTACTCAGCAATACCACTGCACAAAGGGCCAAAAGTGTTATTCTCAGACTGGTCTGGCATAAACGCATTGGGGAAGGAAATCATACCTTTAGGAAATGGGATAACGCGATAGGCCGTATCAACGCAAGTCGCATTGTAGGCTTCCATCATCACCTCGATGCTGTCGCCCATCCATGGTTGCACTGGGAACACCTCCTTGACCCCACTCCTAGACTGCCGCTGTCCATTGATATACCATGATCGGCCGGCCCAACCGCCATAAGGTGCCTCGCGATTTCCGGAACTGCGGTCTTCAAGCACCACCTGCAAATCGCGATAAGAAAAATCCTTAACATAAGCCTTCATCACGGCATGCACACTGATGAGCGGATCAACCCTTAGACTACCTTGCGCTGGGCACTGGGGCGTAGCACGCCAATCAACATAAAGCGTGTAGGTTGTGGGCTGTGCTGGATTGACAAAAATAGAAGAATTGCCACTTTGTGCGTCCAATGCCGTGTCGTGTGGTTGGGAGGTCCATTGAAAATAATTCCCCGAAACAGCCGATAGCCGATAGCCCGGATTGGCACCGCAGAACCTCTGTTCATAGGGAGTTGACCAAGGAGGTTCAAGCACGGCAAGATGAAGAATGATAACACTGTCACAAGTAGTCCCAGCCCTCTTGACGGTATCGAAATAGACACCCTGCCTACTGAGACTGTGACCATCAAAGTTATAAGAAGAGCCTTCGCATATTGAATCAAAAACATTCACCACCGTGTCGCGGCAAGGGCGCTGCGCCACAGCATGAAAGGCCACCATCATGGCCACGAGCAATAGTACGCGAAGGCTCTTCATTAAAATATGTTTATACTTCAAACTACAAGCAGGCCTGGATGACCATTTCGTACAGTTCACGGGTACTGATACCCATAGCACGAGCCTGCTTGGGCACAATGCTCTCGGCGCTCTGGCCGGGGATAGTGTTGACTTCCAAGAAGAAAAGCTCCTGTTTGTTGGTATCGTAAATATAATCAAAGCGAACAATGCCACGGCAGTCAAGCAGATCGTAGAGTTTCGACGAGACCTCCTGGATCTGGTCGCTGATGGATTTATCAACCTCAGCAGGCGTCACCTCATTGCTGAAACCATCATACTTGGCCGCATAGTCAAAGAATTCGTGGCCGCCGGTGGGGATAATCTCGGTAACGGGGAACACATATTTCTGTTCTTTGGTGCGGAGCACACCACAGTCGAACTCACGACCCTGGATGAATTCCTCAACCAGCACTTCGCTGTCCTCGGTGAGAGCCTCCTGGATGGCGGGCATCAGTTCCTCCGCCTTCTTGACCTTGGTTGTAGCCACACTGCTACCGCCGGCGGCAGGTTTCACAAAAACAGGCAGACTGAGTTCCTGCAGCAACTCATCGGGGTTGATGGGGCGGTTGCCATAAAGCAATTTGGATTTTGCCAGGCTGACCACGCCGAAACTCTTGACAACCGGGTTGCAATAACCCTTGTTGAAAGTGAGTGCCGAGGTGTAGAATCCGCATGTAGTGTAGGGAATTCCCAGCATGTCGAAATATCCTTGGAGGACGCCGTTCTCACCGGGGTTGCCATGGATGATGACAAAAGCAAGGTCGAAACGCTCAACACCTTCCACGGTGAAGTTGCCACGGTTGACAGGACGGTGCTCGCCATCGTCGGTGAGCCAATACCAACCCTCGCGCTCAACCACAATCTTGTACACGTTATATTTCTCATGGTCCAGATTCTCATAAACCTGGCAGCCACTGTTGATGGAGATATCATGTTCTCCCGAAAATCCGCCCATAACGAGGGCGATGTTCTTTTTACTCATATCTGTTATTATATATTATTCATTATTATATGTCAACTAATTTGAATGCATGGGCCTGTGCTGAGTCTGCCTCCAGCGCTTTTCTTCATCACGGCAGCGTTGGCGGGTGGACGCAGTCATATATGTTTCCTGGAAAGCTTCCCAAATGATATCCACCGCCACATCGCTAGGATGGCAGAGGTCTCGAGCATAGAAACGATAATCGCGCAACTGGTCCATCACAATCTCATAACTCGGGAAATAATCCACATGGTCGCTTACCAAGTTTTCTGTTGCTAACAACAAAGTTGACTTGCTCAACTGATTGCCGTGGGCGCCATCAGCCAGATGCCGGATGGGGCTGACTGTAAGGATCGTATCCAACCCCAGGCCTTGCAACATCGGCTTCCACAACCCTACAATCTCATCTATTCCGAGCCTAAAGCGCTCAAAATAAGAAGCCGGCAGCTTATGGCAATTGGCCACAACCTGTCCCCGCACAGACTCCCCTACCCTATCATTCACCAGCCGGAATGCCCACGCCGTTCCGAAAGTGAGGATAAGTACAGGCTGACGTTGCAAAAATTCGTGCGTTTGAGCAATAGACTGATTGGCCATGTCCAAAGCCGTCTGTTTGTCAGGATGAGAGAACCTACCATGATGAAGCCACGAATGCCACAGGCCCTCATGATAGACCAAATACTCATCCTCAATCTGTTCATTATCAACAGCTCTCGACAAACAATAGGCAATGCTGAGCGGATTATACAATGTGCCGAAAGGATTACAAAGCACATCAAAACCTGCCCTGATGAGCCGTTGTCCGACTTCATCAGAGAAGCAACTGCCCAGCAACAATATCGGCCTCTCATGACCGATTTGCCATGCCGGCGATTGCGGCGAGACTGGTGTAATAAGTTTCAGATTCTCAAGCATATCACACTTTTGAAACGGGCTTTACATCCTCCACATCCTTGATGTCGGCCAGCAAGGGGAGGAATGTTTTGGGATCAACCATCAACTCACGGGTTCTCATTGTGAGCGTGAGATTGTTCTTTGAGTCAACCACCGTTGCCTCCACAGGCACACTACCCTTACATTTTTGAGCGGCCTCATTCAATTTATGACAGAACTCAGAAGTTATTGACTTCAAAGGAATCTTGAACCTGATGATCCGAGTATTGTCGCCCAAGACTTGGCTCAACAACTTAATTTCCGAGATACGCACTTTCGGTTTGGCCTTTGTTTCAATGCCTTCCTTGTTGGTAAAAACATTCTGTACAACACTACCGCGGATATAAAGGAAACTGTCGGACTTGAAATAGTTGCGAATCTTGAGATATTCGTTGCCATAGAGCCGCAAGTTAAACTGTCCGGACATATCCTCAAGCACCATAGTGCCATACGGGTCGCCATTTTTCTGCGAGACGAGATCCTTGGCCTCATTGACATAACCGCCAATGCGGAATTCCTTCCCCACCATGTTGTCGAGGTTTCCCATCTCAGCACAAGTGTTAGAGGTAAAGAACTTGATTTCATATTTGAATTCATCCAAAGGATGACCGCTGAGATAGATGCCAATAACACTATATTCCTCTCGGCAACGCTCAATCACAGTCCATTGCGGGCACTGAGGCACAGGGGGATGGTCGTCCTCTTTGATATCCTCGCTCATATCGAAAATCGACATCTGCGCACTCTCGGCATTCTCGCGGCAGCGGACTGCCCAGCGCATCAGTTTCTCCAAAAATGTAGGCGTGCCCTCCTGGTCATTCTCTTTGTAGAAATACTGAGCGCGGTGCATGGTTCCAACATCGTCCAAAGCGCCAGCCTTGACCAGCACCTCCACATTCTTCCTATTCAGCACACGAGTATCAACACGCTTTAGCAGATCGAAAATATCTTTGTAAGGGCCATTGGCCTCACGCTCAGAAATAAGCGCTTCGGCAGCCGCCTCACCCATGCCGCTGATGGCCTGCAGTCCGAAACGAATCTTGCCCTCCTTGTTGACCGAAAAGTCCTTTTCCGACTCATTTACCGAGGGCGAAAGAATTTCTATGCCATTGCGTTTGCAGTCATCCATCAATTCGGTCACACGCTTGATATCATTCTGCGCACTTGTCATCACCGCAGCCATATACTCTGGAGCATAATGGGCTTTAAGGTAGGCCGTTTGGTAGGCCACCCAGGAATAGCAAGTGGCATGAGATTTATTGAAGGCATAGGAGGCGAACTTCTTCCAGTCCTCCCAAATCTTATTCAAGGTTTTGTGATCGTGGCCATTGGCCTCACCGCCCTTGTAGAAGAGCACCTCCAACTCATTCATCTTCTCAATCTGCTTCTTACCCATGGCCTTACGCAACGTATCGCTCTGTCCACGAGTGAAGCCTGCCAACTGGCGGCTGAGCAACATCACCTGCTCCTGATAGACGGTAATGCCGTATGTATCCTTGAGGTATTTCTCCATGCAAGGAATATCATATTCCACCGGCTTGCGGCCCAATTTACGGTCGATAAAGTCGGGAATATAATCCATAGGACCCGGACGATATAGTGCATTCATTGCGATAAGATCTTCGAAAACATGCGGTTGCAGCTCGCGGAGATATTTTTGCATACCGGCCGACTCAAACTGGAATGTGGCCACCGTATTACCATCGCAATAAAGCTTGTAAGTCAGTTCATCATCGATAGGGATTTTGTCGATATCGACATCCACGCCATGCGTCTTCTTCACCATGCGCAGCGCATTCTTGATGACAGTAAGGTTCTTGAGGCCCAAAAAGTCCATCTTGATCAGACCCACAGTCTCAACCACATGGCCATCATACTGTGTCACCAGCACCTTGCCACCACTTTCCTTATCATCAATCGTGCACACAGGTGCCACATCCGTAATATCTTGCGCACCAATGATAACGCCACAAGCATGGATACCCACCTGGCGGTTTGTATCCTCCAACTCTGCGGCAATGGTGAGCATGCTCTTAATGCCGTCGTCGTCGTTGCCCTCCATAATACTGCGCAACTCAGGAACATACTTGAAGCAGTTGTTCAAGTTCACCTTGGGCGACTTGCCTTTTTCGTCTTTAATAGATTCCGGGAAACTCTTCTCCGGAACCAGCTCCTTGAGCTGAGCCACACGGCTCAACGGCACTTTCTCCACGCGTCCCACATCGGCAATCGAAGACTTGGTGGCCATAGTGCCGTAGGTGATGATATGCGCCACCTTTTCCTTGCCGTACTTCTGTGTAATCCAGTCCAGTACCTTGCCTCGACCCGCATCATCGAAGTCAACATCGATATCGGGCAGCGAGATACGGTCGGGATTCAAGAAACGCTCAAACAGCAAATCATACTTTAATGGGTCTACATCGGTAATCCACAAACAATAAGCCACAACACTTCCTGCTGCCGAGCCACGACCCGGACCCACACTCACACCCAATTCTTCACGAGCCGCCCGTATGTAGTCGCTCACAATCAAGAAGTAGCCCGGAAAGCCCATCGTCTTGATTGTATGCAGTTCAAAAACAATACGTTCCTTTTGTTCTTCCGTCAATTCATCGCCATAGCGTTTGTGGGCACCCTCCCACACCAACTTCTCAAGATAGTCTGCCTCAAACTTGATGCGGTACAACTTGTTATAACCGCCAAGCTTCTTAATCTTCTTCTCAGCGTCCTCCTGCGAAAGCACCACCTCGTGCTTCTCATTCTGCGTAAATTCGTCAAACAAGTCTTTCTCTGTCAACCGTGTACGATATTCGGCCTCGGTGCCAAAAGTCTCCGGAATGTCGAACATAGGCATCAGTGGATCCGAGTCGATACTATAGGTCTCCACCTTGTCGGCAATCTCCATAGTGTTGCTGATAGCCTCGGGCAAATCCGAGAATATTGCAGCCATCTCGTCTGGACTCTTCAACCATTCCTGCTTAGTGTAATGCATACGGTTGGGATCGGCAAAGTCTTTGCCCGTGCTCAGACAAATAAGGTGGTCGTGAGCCTCGCCGTGGTCCTCTTCCACAAAATGCACATCGTTTGTGGCAATTATTTTGATATTGTGCTTGCGAGCCAACTCTATTAAGTATGGGTTCACTTTCTCTTGCTGCACGAAGGTGTCGCGGTTGGCGTTGGGTTTGTCGGTCTGGTGACGCTGAAGCTCAATGTAGTAGTCTTCGCCAAAACGTTCTTTGAACCACAACACAGCCTTTTCAGCACCTTCCAAGTCACCACGCATTATCAGCTGAGGTATCTCACCACCCAGACATGCCGAGCACACAATCAATCCTTCTTTGTATTGTTCCAACACGTTGTGGTCAATACGCGGACGACCATAGAAACCGTCGGTATAGGCTATCGAAGCCAGCTTGCACAACGACAGATAGCCAGCCTTGTTCTTTGCCAACAGTATCAAGTGATAACCGCTGTTGTCCAGGACACGTTCTCTACCCGTCTCGGGATCCACCTCCTTCACGTTCTTGTCCATATCGTACAAGGTGCGGCGGGCACAATAGGCCTCGGTGCCAATGATGGGCTTAAAAATTTGGCCTTTTAACTTCTCAATCTGATATTCAGCCTCTTGTTTTTCTTCGGGAGTTGCGCCATCATTCTTTAAGATGGCTTCCTGCTCCTTGATGGCACCTTTCACCTTGCCGTTCTCTTTATTGCAAGTGTCCACCAAGTCTTTGATGCCAAACATATTGCCATGGTCAGTAAGCGCCAGGGCATACATGCCATTCTTCTTTGCCTTCTTAATCAGATCGGGCACTTTACTCATACCATCCAGCATAGAGTAGTGCGAGTGAACGTGTAGGTGTGTGAATTGCGTCATAAGTTGTTAATAAGTCGTTGGAGTTGATATGTTTTACGCTTCGCGAGAAATCTTCATTCTCCTTCCGTTCAAAAACGTGATTGTATTGCCTTTCCTAAGACGGAAATAGCGGTAGGTGGACTTAATCGTGCTGCCGTCGGCCTCATAACTTATCGTACGAAACATACGCACCTGCCTCAGTTTTCCGACCACATGCCGGCACCACCGATATTGTTCAACAAACAGCAACTCGTCATCGGCTGTATATTCCTCTTTCCTAAGTTTGTAGCCATGTTTGTCCAGACTTTGAAGCACGCGCCTTTCCACCACGCCGTTACTATCATAGTAATAGCGCACCTCCACGGCCAGACGGTCGTGCTGGTCGTAGATAGGGTGATACGACGACACCAGCCGACCGCCATCTCTCACAATTCGATAGCCCAGTGTGTCGTCTTGCGCCATTGCTGTGGTCATGGCCAGCAACATCAATAGTCCCAAATAATATATCTTCATGAAAGGGTTATTATGCCGTTAGGTTACTGCAGTTTCTTATAGTGGAATCTATGCGGGGTGTCGTCGCCGAGGCGTTTCTTGCGATTCTCCTCATATTCGGAGTAGTTACCCTCAAAGAAATAGACCTGAGAGTCGCCCTCAAAGGCCAGGATATGGGTGCAGATACGGTCCAAGAACCAGCGGTCGTGGCTGACAACCACCGCACATCCGGCAAAATTCTCCAGACCTTCCTCCAAGGCGCGTACTGTGTTGACATCGATATCATTGGTGGGCTCGTCGAGCAACAGCACATTGGCCTCACTCTTCAAGGTCAGGGCCAGATGCAGACGGTTGCGCTCACCGCCGGAAAGCACGCCGGCTTTCTTGCTTTGGTCGGTGCCAGTAAAGTTGAAACGAGAAATATAAGCACGGGAGTTGACCATGCGGCCACCCATCTGTATCAATTCGTTACCCTCGCTCACCACATCATAGACACTCTTCTCGGGATCAATCTGCACATGTTGCTGGTCGACATAGCCAATCTTCACGGTCTCACCCACGGTGAAAGTGCCAGTATCAGGCTTCTCCAATCCCATGATGAGGCGGAACAGCGTGGTTTTACCGCAGCCATTAGGACCAATCACACCCACGATACCTGCGGGAGGCAGACTGAAGGTGAGGTTCTCATACAGAAGTTTGTCGCCATAGGCCTTGCTCACGCCCTCGACTTCCAGCACCTTGTTGCCCAAGCGGGGGCCATTGGGAATAAAGATTTCCAGATTCTGCTCTTTCTCCTTCACGTCCTCGTTCATCAACTTGTCGTAGGCATTCAGACGAGCCTTGCCCTTGGCGTGTCGAGCCTTGGGTGCCATACGCACCCACTCCAACTCGCGTTGCAGGGTCTTGCGGCGCTTGCTCTCCTGCTTCTCCTCCATGGCCAAGCGCTGAGTCTTCTGGTCAAGCCAGCTGCTGTAGTTACCCTGCCAGGGGATACCCTCGCCGCGGTCCAGTTCAAGAATCCAACCAGCCACATTATCAAGGAAATAGCGGTCGTGGGTCACAGCAATCACAGTGCCCTTGTACTGACGGAGGTGCATCTCCAACCATTCGATACTCTCGGCATCCAAGTGGTTGGTAGGCTCGTCTAAGAGCAGAATATCAGGCTCTTGCAGCAACAGACGGCAGAGTGCCACACGACGGCGCTCGCCTCCCGAAAGGTTCTTAACCAGCTGATCATCAGCCGGACAGCGCAGCGCATCCATAGCGCGCTCCAGGCGGCTGTCAAGATTCCATGCATCGTATTGGTCGAGCAGCTCAGTCAGCTCACCCTGGCGTTCGCACAACTTGTCGAAATCAGCATCCGGCTCGCCGAAAGCATTGTTCACCTCCTCATATTCCTTCAACGCATCCACAATGGGCTGCACGGCTTCCTGCACAATCTCCTTGACAGTCTTTTCGTTATCCAACTTAGGTTCCTGCTCGAGGTAGCCCACGCTATAACCGGGAGAGAAAACCACCTCGCCCTGATAATCTTTGTCGACACCGGCAATAATCTTCAGCAACGAAGATTTACCAGAACCGTTCAAACCGATGATGCCGATTTTTGCACCATAATAGAAGGAGAGATAAATATCTTTCAAAATCTGACGGCTTGGGGGAATCAGTTTGCCCACACCCACCATCGAAAATATAATCTTTTTGTCGTCTGCCATATTGTATCCGTATTAATTTGTTAATAATTGATTGCCTGGCAATTGCAAAGCAAATAACGCCGAGGAATATCCGTGTCTTTCATCTGGAATCCCCGGCAGCTTTCAACCGCCAATTCTTATTCTTCAAAACGCATATCCTTCACGTTCAGCTGGATATCCGTTCTTCCATTCCAATAGTTCTCCTCCAAGGTGTAGCAAAGCGAGAACGAGTTGCCCGACTTCACCTTGCGGCAGTGTTCGCCCAGGTGGAATCCAATTGCCGGATAGGCTCTGGACCTGGCCGTGAGCGAGATGGCGGCAAATTTCAGATGCTTGGAACCCACCACGCGGGCATAGCCGGTATCCACCAAATCGTGCGAGATAAACACCGGAACATTGTTTTCCGGCCCAAAGGGGCTGAACTGCTTCAGGATGCGCAAGAATTTGGGCGTAATCTGCGTGCCGAAATCGATCTCGGCATCCACCTCGATATCTTGGTTCAAGTCGCCTTCCTGCAAGGTCTCTTCTACGATTTGCTCAAATTTGGCCTTGAATGCCTCGAAATTCTCAGGCAGCACACTCACGCCTGCCGCATATTTATGACCGCCGAAATGAATCACCAGGTCGCGACATTGTTCCAACACCGAATAGATGTCGAACTCCTTGATACTGCGAGCCGAACCCGTGATAGAACCGTCCACCACCGAGCGCGTGAAGATAATCGTAGGGCGATTATAAGCCTCCACAAGCCTGGATGCCACAATGCCCACAACACCTTTATGCCAGTTTTCGTCAAACAGGATGATGCTCTTCTTGGCCTTCATGGTGGGGTTCTGCTCGATACGGCGTTTTGCCTCCTCAGTTGCAGCGCTGTCGAGGTCTTTGCGCTCGTTGTTGTAGCGGTTGATGTCCTCGGCCAGCATACTGGCCTGCATGGGGTTGTCACTCAACAGCAAACGCACTGAGTCAAAGGCACTTCCGCCACTGATACGGCCGGCCGCATTGATGCGAGGCCCAACCAAAAACACCAGGTCGGAGATGCCTAGCTCCTTGCAGAAATACATCTTGTCTTCCGGATGCGAAAGGCGTTCTTCCTCGGTTCGGGCATCGATGTGGCCATAAGTCAGAATGGCCTCAATACCGGGTCGCGGATGAGTGTTGATCACCTTCAAACCGTAAGATGCCAGCACTCGGTTTTCGCCCATAATCGGCACGATGTCCGACGCAATGCTCACAGCCACAAGATCTAAGTACTTCAGCAGCCGCAGCTTCAATGCCTCGCGTTTCTCCTTGCGGACATCGTCCAGCAGTTCCGGATTGTCGCAAAGCCGCACACCCATGCGCTGCTCCTGATGGGCTTCGACAATCTTGAAGCCGATGCCGCAACCCGAGAGTTCCTTGTAGGGATAGGGGCAGTCGATGCGCTTGGGGTCGAGCACCGCCACAGCATTGGGAATCCGACCGCCATCCGACAGATGGTGGTCGCCAATGATAAAGTCGATACCCAGCGAATTGGCATAATCCACCTGCTCCATGGCATTGATGCCGCAGTCCAGCGCAATCACCAATTTCACCCCCGTCTCCTTTGCATAGTCGATACCCTTCATCGAGATGCCGCTGCCCTCAATGTCGCGGTCGGGAATATAGAAATCGATATTGCGGTGGAACGACTGCAGGTAGGAATACACCAAAGCCACGGCCGATGTGCCGTCAACATCATAATCGCCGTAAACCAAAATGCGTTCACGGCGTCGCACCGCGTCATTGATTCTTGCAATGGCACGGTCCATGTCCTTCATGCGGAAAGGATCATGAAGCTGGTCCAGACTGGGGCGGAAAAAACATCGAGCCTCCTCAAAAGTAGTAACACCACGTTCTACCAAGAGTGTGGCAATAATTTTATCCACACTCAATGCTTCCGCTAAATTCGCAACTGTCTCTACATCATAATCTTCCCTTAAAATCCAACGTTTTTCTTTCATTTTTTCTGGGTGTAAAGTTACAACTTTTTTTTGAATTAATGAATATTTATTTATAAAATAAATTATTTATTTTTTCAATCACTTGGATTTCAATCACATTCAACGCAAAGTCAATCTCAGCCGTCCGCAGCGCTCCGCAATGCCAAAATCGCCCTGCCGCAGCCTTCCCCAAACGCTCTCAGCAAAGCACCTCAAGCCCAGTGAAGACCCAGTGAAGGCCCGCTCTAGACCCGCTCATTATACGGCCTAGACCCGCCCCCAGAGAAAGGCCACAACAGCCCATCACCGCCACCACATTGCCGCATTCCCAACCTTGGCAAAAACCGAGCCAGTTTTGCTTTTCCGCACAAAATATTTTCCGCACCTTACAATAATTTTTTCCATCTCACGTTATACCATTTTCGCCATGAAGACCTACAAACTTTATAATTTCGACCATGCCGAGCAGCAACACTTGTGGCAAGCTGTTTGTCAGCTACTTAGCCATCACGAACCGCAGCTAGGCGATTGTACGTTGATAGCCAATCTGAAGCTAGACGGAATGACCATCGATGCGCTACTGGCCAGCCCTTGCGGCATCTGGATTTTCAGTCTCCTGGGGCTTCACGGCGATGTGGTTGTGAGCGAAAACGCGCCCTGGCGCTCCGGCAGCCGAATCGTGCCCACGCAGGGCATGTTCCGCACTCCTTTTCACCAACTGCGAACACTCTGCAACACGGCGGCCAATGACTTGTCGAAAATCATGCAACAAGATGTATCGCAACACCTTAAATGCTGCGTCATTTTGAACGACGATACTACAATTGAAAACCAGTTGTCCTTGCAAACACAGCAGTGGCTTCATTGCGTGAAAATCAGCGAATTGACCAATCATATCTGCGCTCAACAGTCGTCTGCCATTCCTCAATTTTCCCCATGCCAGCTTCGCCTCAACAACCATGTGGCCAGCACGGCCATGTCGGTCGAGGTGTGGAATCTTCCACAACAGCAGCTGCTGGAAAACGGCAACACTTGCTATGCTCAGTTAGAGGCTCTTTGCCGCATGAACACCACCGCAAAGGAGCGGTACCCTTCGCTACGCGAGCTTTTCTACCGCGTGGTGGAAATCGGCATCAGCCAGAGCCGACTTACTTTCCGCGGCCTTTTCGCCAAGGTCGACTACATAATAAAAGAATACAATATTTCAAGAGAGGTGGCCCAGCAGGTGCAGGCCACGCGCAAATCGGTTGAGTCAACCGGCGACAAAACCGATGCCGAGCTCGCCACATCGTTCTACCACGATGTGAAGGCCGTGTCGCTACTGCTTTCCAGCCTTCCCGGCCAGCCGCCCATTCCCGCCTCGCTCAAATCATTTCTTCCCGAGGAGACCATCATATCACATTGGGCCTCAGTCGATTTACACCTCGTCCGCTGTCTTGTTGACGAATGGGACGACCAATATATTTATGCCACCGAAGAAGCCGAGTCTTCCAGCATAAAAATTTGCTACAGCACTCAGAACCATTATCTTACCCGCGAAGGTATTGGTGATTGGAGCTATCTGGCCGATTTGCTCAGCCAAGGATGCGTGCTGAACCTGCTCCGCGTCCGCATGGAAGACGGCGTATGTATGCCCGAATTAATCATCTATGAGCCTGACTATCTGATTAATATCACCACTGTGGCCAGTTGCTTTGAGACCTATGCCGAATCGCCCTTGGTCCACCTTGTCAACCTGCTGAAGCCTCAGCCCAACACACGACATATCCACCTGGGTAACCTAGCCGGCCAATACCTCGACGACACTGTCCATCACCGCCGGGTCAGCCTTAAAGAGAGCTACGACAACTTCTTGCGGAGCAACGCTTTATCCATTGCCTCTTGTCCCGATTTGGGGTCGCCTTCGCTGGAGGAAGCATTCAAGGAGAGCGCCAAGGAGCAATTGGCCAACATCCACAACCTGATTGGCCAGGTGTTGCCGCAGACCATCAAGGACTACAGCCCCGACAAGGTGGTTCTCGAGCCTTCATTCTTCAGCAAATCCCTTGGTCTTCAAGGCCGTATGGACTTCTACTGGGAGGACTCCTCCGGCAAAAGCCTCATCATTGAGCAGAAATCGGGCAAAGGGGCCTACAATCCCCGAGCCACCGACCCGCAAGTGCCTGTGGCACAAGAGAAACACTGGGTTCAGCTTATCCTTTACCGCGCTGTACTGACCTACGAATATAGGCGTTTCGACCGTCAGCAACAGGTAATGCTGCTCTATTCCAAATATGCCAAAGGTCTGCAAGCCACCGCGCAGTCGCCCGACTTGCTTCTGCGGGCAATAAAATTGCGCAACCAACTGGCTTGGAGCGAGATGTCGTATGCCGAAAATGGGTTCGACATTCTCAGCCGACTCACCCCTGAGATATTGAACCGCAAAGGAGCAAAAGGAAGACTCTGGGATGGTTGGACCAAACCCGAACTGGATGAAATCCTCACCCCCATCCACCAGGCTTCGCCGCTGGAACGCGCTTATTTTCTGCGCATGATGAGATTTGTGCAACGAGAGCACCAGCTGTCCAAAATCGGCAACCAAAGTCACGACGAAAGTGGCTTTGCCGGGCATTGGCTCGATGGCAGAGAAACCAAATTGGCCGCCGGCAACCTCTACGACCAACTTACTATCGACCAGTGCATTATCGAGGACAACGCCGTGGTAGGCATCAAACTGAATTTCCAAGAGGTCAAAACCCACGACACCTCCAATTTCCGCCGTGGCGACATTGTGATTCTTTACCCATACATCGAGGGCCAGCAACCCGAGCCTTGCCAGCAGATGGTAACCCGTGCCCAATTATGCGATATCACTCCGGAGGGCGTGGACATTGCGCTGACTTTCCCACAGACCAACCCACAGGTGTTTGTCCGCCCCGAAGGTTATCGCTGGGCTATCGAACACGATATGTTTGAGTCTTCTACGGCACGACTCTACGGAGCGCTGCACAGCATGCTTTCCGCCCCCAAGGAGCAGCGCGACCTGCTGTTGTGCCAACGCAAACCCAAGGTGGACTCGAGCGTGACAATCAAAGGAGACTACGGCGGTTTTAACCAACTGGTGCTGAGCGCCAAACAATCGCGAGAGTTGTTCCTGATCATCGGACCTCCAGGCACCGGCAAGACGTCTTTCGGCATGCTCAACTTACTGAAAGAGGAGTTGCTTGAACCCGACACCAACATTCTGCTCCTGAGCTATACCAATCGCGCCGTTGACGAGATTTGCAGCAAGCTGGTTGAGGAAGGAATTGATTTTGTACGCATTGGCTCGGAACTGAGTTGCGAGAAACGCTACCACGCAAACCTCCTTTCGCACAAGGTGGAAGCAATGTGCAGCGAGCAAGAGGTGCGGTCGCTCGTAGCCCGCACAAGGGTGTTCTGCGCCACCACGACCACGATGAATTCCCATGCCAATTTGTTCCGCCTGAAACAGTTCAACCTGGCCATCGTCGACGAGGCTTCGCAAATCCTTGAGCCTCATCTGGTAGGACTCTTTTCGACTAAATATGGCAAGGAGCCTGCCATCAAACGCTGGGTGCTGATTGGCGACCACAAACAGCTGCCCGCCGTGGTTTGCCAGGACGCCACCGACTCTATGGTCACAGAGCCCGAGTTGCAAGCCATCCACCTGACAAACTGTCGGTTATCATTATTCGAACGCATGCTGAATTTTTTCAAGCAGGGGAAAGACTACGACCCGCAGTATGTGTTCATGCTCAGCAAGCAAGGCCGCATGCATGGCGATATCGCCGACTATGCCAGCTGCGCTTTCTACGACAATAAGTTGGGTGTCGTGCCGCTCCCCCACCAGGTGCTACCCTGCCAGCCGGCAGCCGACAACGGTATTGCCGCCTTGCTGACCTCAAGGCGCATGGCTTTCGTTACCTCAGAACGCCCCGCGCTGCCCAGCTCCGGCAAGAGCAATCCTATTGAGGCCGAAATGATTGCAGCCACGGTGGTTCAGATATACAGGCTGAACCAAAAGGATTTTGACCCAGCCCAGACTGTGGGTGTGATTGTGCCTTATCGCAACCAGATCGCCACCATCCGCAACGCCATAGACCGCTACGGAATCGAGGTTCTGCACGAAATCACTATCGACACGGTGGAGAGATACCAAGGCAGCCAGCGCGACTATATCATCTATGGCTTCACCGTGACCGAAGCCTACCAGCTGACATTCTTGTCCGGCAGTTCTTTCGTTGAGGACGGTCGCATTATTGACCGCAAACTCAATGTTGCCATGACCCGCGCCCGACTGCACCTTTTGCTGATAGGAGAGCCCAACATTTTGAAACAGAACAAGGTATTTGCCGACTTAATCAAATACATGCAGGCGCACCACTCCTATTTCGAAATCGGCAAGGATGACTATTGCCAAAACAACTTCGCTATTTCTCGCCTTTCTTAAAAATCTTAAACACGTCAAGCCAAGTGGCCGTCTGCCCATAGCGCAGAATGGAGGCACGATAGATTTTTGCCGCCAACCACACACAAACAGGGAACACTGCCAAAAGCAGCCCCACCGAGAGCACCACCTGCCAAACCGGAACACCAAAAGGAATGCGGAAAAGCATTGCCACAGGCGATGTGAAAGGAATGATCGAAAGCCATGTGCTCAAAGCACCCGAAGGCGCATTTATCATGGCCGGCAGCAGCAATATAGACAACAACAACGGTATGGTGATAGGCAGCGTAAACGGTTGTGAATCAGTGTCGGAATCCACCAAAGAACCGGCAGCGGCGAAGAAAGTTGCATACAGCAAATAACCAAACAAGAAATAGAAAAGGAACATGGCCAGAATCAGTCCGAATCTAATACTGGAAAGACCCTCTATCAAGTCTTGAATCTGATGGTCAATGCCTTGGCCTTGTTCATACTGAGCAGCTTGATACCGAGCAGTTTGGTATTGTGAAGTAGCCTCTACTCCCTTGGTGGCAATCTGACTGACATGGCGGCTTTCCGCTTGCTGGAAAAGTGCATCATTAGAGATGCGCATTCCCGCAACGGCAATGCCGGAAAGCAACACCCACAAAGCAAACTGAGTGAGGCCAACCAATGCAATACCAACCACTTTGCCCATCATAAGCTGAAACGGTTTAACCGAAGAGACAATAACCTCAACAATGCGGCTAGATTTCTCTTCCACAACACCTTTCATCACCTGCGAGCCAAACATAAATACCGAAATAAAGACCAAGAGGGCCAACAAGAAACCAACAACCAATTTGATTCTCAAATAGCCATCACGGCCAGTCTGGATGTCCTGCGTCCGCAGACGAATACTGGTAGAGGTTAGCATGGCATAGTCGTCAGGAGTAATGCCATGAACATCCAGCATTATCGTAGCCAACAATATCTGTTGCAACTGTTTATGCACATCGTCCTGAACTGCAAGCGGCGGCAATTCTGACTGATACAACAAAAACGCATCCTGCGGTATCGAGGTCTCTCTTGCGGGAATATAGACAATCGCCGAAAGTGAGTCATGCTCAGCAAGTTGGCGCTGGGCATAGTCGAGACTGCCGGCCGGATAATAGCACACATCTCTGCCAGAGCGGAACTGACCCTGGAAAAGACCGCTGTCGTCAACCACCAATACATGAGCTCGCTCCAACGGCCGCGAAGCCAGGAGGATGGGCACAGAATACACAGCTGCCAGCAGCACCGGCACCACAATGGTCAGCAGCCAAAAGGAGGGTTTTCGAACGCGTGTAAGATATTCGCGCTGAACAACTAGCAGTATCTTATTCATGGTTGACAGTATCAATAAAAATTTGATCCAAATCCTGTCCCGGATGCTGGCCGAGAATCTCTTGCAGCGAACCGGAAAGGACAACTTGAGAATGATTAATCAAGGCAATATCGTCGCAGAGAAACTGCGCCGATGCCATATTATGGGTGGAAAAAATCACGGTAGCGCCCCGGTCGCGCAGGCGCAAAATCTCGCGCTTCAGCAAATCGGCATTCACGGGGTCAAAACCGCTAAACGGCTCATCCAGTATAAGCAACTGGGGCTCATGCAGTACGGTGACAACAAACTGCACCTTCTGCTGCATTCCCTTCGACAATTCTTCCACTCGGCGGTTCCACCACGAATCAATTCCCAGCCTATCAAACCACTCATGCAACCGATGCTCTGCCGTAGACTTATCCAGACCTTTCAGCCGAGCAAGATAGACAGCCTGCTCCCCCACCTTCATCTTTTTGTAAAGCCCACGTTCTTCAGGCAGATAGCCCACCTGCGACACATCAGCCTGCGTCATCTCGTGTCCATCAAAAAGAAGCGTGCCGCTATCCGGCTTGATAATCTGGTTAATGACCCTGATCAGAGTGGTCTTACCGGCACCATTCGGTCCCAAAAGGCCAAAGATTGAGCCTCTGCGCACATGCAAGCTTACATCCTGGAGTGCGCGATAGCCAGAGAAAGATTTAGTTATATTATTGACTTGCAGCATTTCTATTACGGTAAAAACGGATAAGCAATATTTCGGCCAGGAGGAAGCACAACGCCAGCAACAAGCACCAGCGCCACAAAGGTGTCCCCTGGGTGTGCTGGCGAATGTACTCGGTCATCGACTTGGATGGCGAAGCCACAACCTGCGGGCTGCCATCCAGCACGCCACGCAGACGTGCTCGCAACTGGTCTGGAGTATAAAACGTGAGGTCAGACTCCAAGCGGCTATAGTTGAACGACAACCCAGCTCCTGAGGGTTGGAGGCGATAGTTTCCGGCCTCAACCAACTGGCCATGAGGCAGCAAGCACCATCCGGACCCTTGACGGCGAACATCCGGAATAAGGTCCACCGAGCCGTCGGCATTCAACAGATGCGGTGCTTCAACCCCTTCAAAATCAGCCGGCAAAAGAATTGGATCGGTTGACGACAACTGATGATACGGCATCGGCGAAGGCACACTAAACAAGGCCATATTATAAACTGTTGGCACGAAGAGCGCCTGGCTCACAAAATTGGTGTACTGCGGCAGGAAGGGCGATGCCATGAGGTACATCCGGCCCGACCCCACGGGCAGGTCCACAAGCAATGGCGACCCATCGGCCATAGTGATAACCGGCTGCGCAACAGTGCTGGAAGTCAGCTTCATACTATGGAATCCCTTGAACTCGGGCAATTCCACATCAGTATTCTGTCCTTGAAACACACCCCGATAGAGCGGATGCGACTGCGCCACCTGAGCGGCTCGGCTAGCTTTGGCCTTCCACCCCGACAGTGTTGGTGCATGAACTGATGCAAGAAACTGATTATACGACAGTTCATCGGCATCAACCGGAGGAATCACCAGCAGCGAACCGCCCTGCTGGAGGAACTGCGAAAGCGTTGTCCCCAACCCGGTTGTGATACTGCGCAGCTGGTCCAGCACAATAAAAGTATGCTTAGGCAGACTCGCATAGTCAACACTACCCACCGCCGACTGATGGTACTGCACCAAGGAGTCGGTGGCAAAAAGTCGCTTAATATAAGGATTTTCCTCGCCACCACTCACCACCAGCATGGGCAGAAGACCCTGCACGGTGAGGGTGAAATACAAACGGTCATCAAAAGTAATCGGATAGTCGGTGGTCTCCACATACCCCTGCACAACTCCAGCCGACGACAGCGTGAACACCATCTGCGCCGAGGCTGATCCATGGGCTGGCACATCCACCGTGGCCAATGCCTGCTGCTTATCGGCAACAAACAAGCGCAACGGCAACTTCTCCACAGCCTTGCTACCGCGGTTAGTAACAGTCACTTGCGTCCTCACAGCAGCTCCCGGATAATAGGCTGGGGCATCAAAAGAAAGGCTATCGATATAGAGGTTGTCCACCTGCGTGCCACCCAAAGGCAGAAAGGTGACCGAGATAAGACTATCGGCAGGATAATTATCAATATCGGCAGTAGCGCACTGAAAATCGCTGATGATATAGGCATGGCGGTTGGCCGCCGTGGCGGAATGCAAAAACTGGTTCTGCCGGCTGGCAATAGCCGACAAAGGCGTGGTGACAGAAGTCACTTGGAGGGCATCGACCGCATCCAAGAAATCCTGACGGCTAAGCCAATGGAACTGAGCCCCGTTCATATCGTTAGTGATCAGCTGGAACAAATCGCCAGGGCGATAGGCATCGGCAATCTCCCGCGCCTTGGCCTTGGCCGACTCCATCAGGCTGCCGTCAACTCCACCGCACTCCATGCTATAGGAATTGTCGACATACACGCTCACCACCGTGTTCCCAGTCTGCATCTGGGCATGGCGGTTGGGAATGACCGGCTGGCAGAATGCCAGCACAAGAAATACAATGGCCAGGATGCGGGCCGCCAAAATCAATCGGCGGCGCAAATTCTGCTGCTTGCGGTTTTGACTCTGCAAGGCATCAAGCATATCCACATTGCTGAAATACACTTTGCGATAGCGGCGCAGCTGCAGCAGGTGAATCGCTATCGGAATGCCAACAGCCACAAGGCCTATGAGAAAAAGCGGAGCGGTGAGCATAACTTACTTTTTTGAATTGAAATACTGGCAGATATCTGCGATTCCGCACTCGGCGCAATGCGGCTTGCGGGCCTGGCAGACATACCGGCCGTGAAGAATCAGCCAATGATGGGCAATAGGGATTTTTTCTAGAGGAATGTGGCTCACCAGGGTGCGCTCAGTCTGCAACGGTGTCTTGCTGTTCTTGGTCAGCCCAATGCGGTTTGCCACCCTGAAAACATGGGTGTCCACCGCCAGCGCAGGCAGATTGAAGACCACCGAGGCGATGACATTGGCCGTCTTGCGACCCACACCCGGAAGTGTCTGCAATTCATCAATATCGCTAGGCACCTCGCCATCGAAATCGGCCACCAGCTTCTGCGCCATGCCCACCAGATGCTTGCTCTTATTATTAGGATAAGAGATTGAGGAGATATAGCCGAACACTTCCTCCGCCGCGGCCCCGGCCAAAGCCTGGGGGGTAGGATAAGCCGCAAAAAGGGCCGGCGTTACCATATTCACTCGCTTGTCAGTGCATTGCGCCGACAAAATCACGGCCACCAGCAACTCATAGGGGCTAGAGAAATGCAGCTCGGTCTCGGCATTGGGTCGAGCTTCCTCAAAATAGGCTATCAGCCGCTCATATCGCTGTTTCTGAGTCACTTGCTTGCCAGTTTATATTGAACAACAATAGGATAATGGTCGGAAATATTGGTCTTGACACGATGGTACGAAAGTGCCTCTAAATTCCCACCATACAACTGATAATCAATACGATAGGCCGGATATGGACCATGATAGGTGGTGCCAAATCCCCTGCCCTGCTCCACGTATGGATCTTTCAGCAGCTTGGTGGCTCGCTGATAGAGGTATGAAGCCGGCGTATCGTTGAAATCGCCAGCAATAACAATGGGCGTCGAGGTCTTCTCAATCAAAGGCAGCAAATCCTCATTCCACTCTATGCCGTGGATGCGCGAGGTCTCCTTGAACTTTGCTAAAATATTCTTGGCAGACTTCTTGTCCACCTGCGCATGCGAAATCTTCTCCAACTCCTCCAAATCACCGGCATCCAGCTGATATGAATCCAAGTGGACCGAGCATATCCTCACCGGGCATCCATTCTTCTCCACATCTACATAACACTTTGACTTACAGTCCATGTTGTTCACATTCATAAACGGCAACTTGGAATAGATGACCACCGGCGAATTGGCCTCAGTGCCATGCACACCATAGTGGTGGCGATAGCCGCGCTCTTCAAATGCGGCCTTGCTCCGCTTGCTGATGAAACACTCCTGCATGCAAATAACATCGGGTTGCTCATCATCCAGAATATCTAGAAAATCCAACACACTGGAATCATTGCCAGACGAAGTCATAATTTCCCTGCCCGAGAAGCCATGCGTATTGAACGACATCACCTTCAGCACATCGTCAGCAGGTTCCACTTCCAGCGTGCCACCCACCTGGAAGAAAAGCGGCACAAAAGAGAACCTCACAGCTATGGCCGCCACCGAAATCAAAAACTCCCAGCGACTCATCATCAGCCACAAGATTATCAGCACCACATTGCACAGCAACAGGGGGAAAAACGCATAGCTAAGGATTGAAATCCACACAAATCGGCTCGGCGACACTGCCCCCGCAAACGACGACAGAAGCAGCAAGGACACGGCAGCCAAGTTGATTATCAGCAATATAAATCGAAAAAACTTTTTCATTCTCATGCAAATATAGGATTGCAAAGATACGAAAAAATGTTGACTTGTTGATTTGTTTTTTTAATTGAATAAATAATATTATAGCTTCGCGGCAGATGAATTCTCTCCAATTCAAAAAAAATGCGTATCTTTGCAACATGAAAAAATATGGTCTCATAGGCAAAACTCTCAAACACTCATGGTCTAAGCAATGGTTCGACCAGATGTTTGCCAACTGCGGCATCGCCGACTGCGAATATGCTCTCTACGAACTGCCCGAGCTGGGCGATTTCCGCCAATGGTTTCACCAAACCGGACTCAGCGGTTGCAGCGTCACCATCCCCTACAAAGAACTGGTCATCCCCTTCCTCGATGAGCTGGACTCCGAGGCCGCAGCCATCGGCGCAGTCAACTGCGTCGAGCTCCGCCAAGGCCGCCTCATCGGCCACAACACCGATGCTCCCGCCTTTGCCCAAACCCTCAAGCCGCTGCTTCAACCGTGGCACACCTCAGCCCTCATTCTCGGCACCGGCGGCGCTTCCAAGGCCGTGGCGCATTCGCTGCAAAGCCTTGGAATAGAACACCTTTTCGTATCGCGCACCCCCGACGGCCAGCCTGGCACCATCTCCTACAGCCAGGCCGCAGAAGAAGCCCGGCATCGGTTCCTCATCATCAACACCACTCCCGTGGGCATGTACCCCAACATGGCACTCCCCCCATGGCCAGACCTGCATACCTTAGGGGCAAAACACCTCTGCTACGACCTGGTCTACAACCCCGAGGAAACCCGCTTCATGCTGGACAGCGAACTGGCCGGCGCACA
>JAZLLD010000029.1:0-13815 GCA_045597945.1 Bacteroidales bacterium | reverse complement strand
ATGGATCCGACACTGGAAACATAGCCAACAGCCAGGTTCACATCGTAATAGGACGAAGACTTCTTAGCCCAAAACTGAGTTTCAAAGCCATTGACAGGGCTGTAGAGATACGGCGAAGCGATAGACACGTTGGTACTGCTGCTGTACATTCGCACACCATAGGTGCCGCCATACCGAGCACTGGTGGAAATGCTAGGATACTCATTGCGAGGCTCGCTCTTATACCAGCAGCTGGGGAACTCACCGGCATAGGTGTCGAAATCTTCAAAGAGGGGGAACTCAGGCATACCGCAAGCTGTGCGGAAGCTAAAAGCAACTGCCTCAGAAGTATCGCTACCAGAGCAGGTATTGTAAAGATATCCAGTGTAAAGGGTGTTGGGTGTAAGGCCACTGAAATAGTAGCTGTTAGTGGAAGTATTGTACCAGGTCTCGTCGTTGTTGAGGTACAGCATATAGCCTGCCGAAACACTGGGTTCACTCCAAGTGAGTGTTGCACTGACAGAGTCGGCATCAGCGCTAGGCGTGCCGGGCATATATGCACAAGTGGGTGCCTGGCTGATGGTGACGTCTTCCATGAAAACTGTCATCTGGCCGGAGGTATTGCGGGTGGCACGGAAAGCAATGCGATGGCCATCGCCGGTGTATTCGACCAAGAACACACGGTAGTGGCTATAGTTACCCCCGCCGAAACCCGATACACGAGCAAGGTTTACTGTGTCAACCGGCACGAAAACAGAGTCTTCCATCACACCGACCTCGAAATAGTCGGGGTAGTTGCTGGTGGTAGTTTGAGCATAAAAATCAACCATCAAGGAGCTGGGGTTGGCGAACTCGCAAGTGGCCACAAGTTCGGAACGAACTGCAGAACTGGAGCTGAACTCAAATTCGTAATACACACTGCTACTGCGCGCATTGCCAGAATAGGCATAGGCACAGGGGAAGGTAACGTTGATATTGGTGCCGGTCTGATAGGCAATCCAACCTTCAGGCTGCTGGCCAGTACTAAGGCCTTCAAAACCTTGGGTATAGGGCACCGACTGATAACTCTGGGCCATGAGGCTGGCAGGCAGCATCAGAGCCAGAAGCAACATGAGTCTTGTCAATATTTTATTCATAATTCTCATATCAAAAGGGTGCTTAGTTACTGTACATTAAATTTCCGAGTGGTGGTGAAACCCTCGCCACTGAGACGCACGAGATAGGTGCCCTTGGCAAGGCCTTCAACATCAATAACCATCTCGCAATCAGCGGGGCAGTCTTTCTCAAACTGCTGGAGAATGCGACCATCCATGCCAACTACAGCCACATTCACGCGACCTTCAACGCCCTGGACGCTGATGGTGGTGGCGGTGGTGGCAGGGTTGGGATAGATGCTCACCTGCATACCATCAATGGCGCCGATGCCCTCCTGGCCTTCTTCAGGAAGGGTGGAGAATGCTACGCTGGTCCATTCGCTGTAGCGACCGTCAGCACAGAGTGCGCGGACTTTGGCCACATACTGGGTGTTGGCATCAAGCCCCTCAATGGTGTAGTTGGGCATATTGTTGACAACCATAGAGCCAAGAATTTCTTCTTCGGTGAAACCGGGATTGCCCCAGATAATCTCCCATTCCTGGCCCTCATTAGACTGATCGTACCAGCTGATAGCAGCCTGGTTTACACTGGGAATAGCTGCAACATTACTTACCGAGAAGCATCTGCTGGTGGTAATCATGATAGTGTCAGTCCATTCAGAGGCATTGGAGGCATCGCACATAGAGCGCACTGCCACACGATAGTTGGTGCCATGGCTCAGACCGGTGACGGTATAGGGTACAGTAGTGGTGGTGAAAGTACGGTTGTAGCTGCTATTGAAAACATGCACTTCCCAAGCACTTGCAGTGCCGCGCACAGTCCAGCTGAAAGTGGCGGAAGTGTTGGCGATGTCGTCAAGCACAAGTGCCTCAGGCATACGGCAGTGCACAGTGTCGGTGGTAAAATAGACGGTGTCGCTCCAGTCGCTGTAGCCATTGTACGACAGCGAGCAGTCCTGGCGGACGCGAGCCATATACTGGGTGCTGGCGGTGAGGCGATGGTCCAGGCCGGCAAAGCGACCAAGGACTGGAACAGTAGTCCAGCCAGTGTCGGCCACTGCCTTGAACTGCAAGTCGGCATGGCCGCTGTGGTACTGGTTCCAGCAGAAGAACGCACTCTCGTCGGTGACGTTGTAAACGCGCAGACGCTGAGGCACCATGCAGTGGTCGTTGAAGTCAAACACCAAGCTGTCGATAGCCAAGAAGTTGACTCCAGAGGACATGATAGGCTGGGTCTTGAAGCAAAAATAACGGCCGGTGTCGTTATAGCGCGCAAAGTCCACAGTGTAGCGGGGCATGGTGTCGCCCGAGGTGTGGGGAATCATGAGCAAAGTGTCCAGCGGCACAAAGTTGGCATCGCTGGGATTGGTGGGATTGGTGGTGATACCAATGATGAGGTCGGAGTTGTGAGACTCACTGGAGCTGGACTTACCAGCGCTGAAGGTCACCTGCATGTGGTTGATATCCAGTGTGGTGTCAAACGGATTCTGCAACACAGCCCAGGTCACGCCAGTGCTGTAGAGGTCAAGAATACAAGTGTAGTAGCCCGAGTGGACATTGTACTGACCAATAGAGGGCTCATTGGTGCCCTGGAAGTGCCAGCAGGTGGGCACTGTTGGGGGCGTAGTGTTGTGGGGATAGGCCTGGAAGTCTTCCCACCAAGGCAGAAATGCGACAGGGTCGCAGGGCTTGTCCTGTGCCTTGGTCACAAGGGGCATTGCCATGACGGCTGCCAACAAAGCAAAAAAGAATACTTTTCTTTTCATAAAAATTAGTATTTAATTAATAAAATATTTATTCTCATAAACATACTAGTTATCAGCACATTCCAACAGAATGTGCTGGTGCGATTATCGAGCAAAGATACAAATTAAATTGAATAACAAAGAAAAAACAATCCTAGCCCTAACTTTTTAGTATTAGGCTATTGGCTAATTCGACAGGTTATCTTTTCCTTGGATATAAAGGTGGTCCAACTCGGTGAAGTCGCTAGTGTCGTCATGATAGTTGGGGTCCGGCATGTACCACCACTGATTCTCAAAGAACTCACGCAAAGCCTTGTCTTTGAACACATGACCGCGATAGGCAAAGGGCAGATTTCTGCGCACACGCTTCAAGAATGGCGAGTTCTGGAGATTATCCTGAGCTGACTGAAAGTCTCCGTAAAAGAACCACTTCAATCCATAATATGGATCATAGAAATGGCCTATGGGCTGGTCGTATCTGAAGGCCGACTCTATAATCAATTCTTCATTGGGTCTGAAATTGGCGATGTGGGTTTGCACGGAACCATTGCGCAAGGCGAATTCGCAGTAATCTATGTCCCAGTATTTTACTTCACGGATTTTTCCCTTACCTTCAGCCACAGCGAAAGCCGCGCTAGGGAAAATGTCTTTCTTGATAAGAAAATGTTTGGCCGTGTTGTCGGATCGCACAACAAGGGTGAAATCGTCGATCTGATGGTTGGCCCAGCGGCTTGCGGGCGAGAGCTTATAGCTTATCTGCCAAGGCATTCCAACTCCTCGAGACATCTTGTAGCTGTAAGTGTGGTGCACCTTGTTCAGCCCAGGCTGGAAGTCGGCCGTGAAATAATAGACGTAGGCAAACTCAATTCCTTTGTCCCAGGCCTGGTCATTCTCGGCAGGGTCTTCCTCGTAGATGCGATTGTCGTCAAATATCATATAGTCCTTTGCCTCCACAATGCTTAATGTATCCAACCCGCTACGGCACACAGCATTCCTATAAGCCAGCCGCGAACCATTCATTTCCACCATGAATTCGGAAATGTTAGGATGGACACCATCGGGATGGAATTTCCAATCGTCATTGTAAGGAGGGTTGGCCTCAAAGCCCATGAGCAGCTGGCGGACTTGCTTGCCGGGATTCCAGAATTCATAGTAGACATCCACCCGGGCAAAGCCGTTGTTGAGGATGGAAATGGTGAGCACCTCCTTGCGCACGCTGATGTCGGTTTCCTGCAAGGGAACCAGCTGGTTGCCAGAGGTGTAGTAGGTGGCATCGTTGGCCCAGGCGGGCAGACCAAGCGAAACCAGAATCAATCCAAGCAATAGCAATAACTTCTTCATAAAAGCACGACTAGTGTTTACAACATCTGCTGAAATCCACACAGATTAATATTCAAAGCTGCTGCCGCCCAGGAACTCGCGCATGATGCTGGTGGGTGGAATGTGCTTAGGATCAATGGGATCGACGAGGTCGAGGAACTTCAGCAGGTAATGTGCCTCGGCAAACTCGGGACAGTTCTCGGGGATGCGTTTCAGCTGCGGCTCGGCATAGAGTTTCAGCACACCCAGTTCATACAGCAGGGCAGAGTTGAACATCACGTCGGCATTCTCCTGGAAGGGGAAGATATTCTTCTCCTCGCCTTGGCGCACCTCGGCCCAGCGATGCAGCGTGTTGTAGGCATCCCAGCCGCGGAAATTGTTGTCGCGCACAATGCGGCGCAACATGCGGTTCTCGCTGCTATGTATGATGTTAGCATCATCGATGGCAATCTGCGTGAGGGCAGAAACATACACGCGGAACTTCAATTCGTCGGCAATCTGCGCGGTGAGTTTGGGGTTGAGGGCATGGATGCCTTCCACCACGAGAATGCTGTTGGGGCTCAGTTGCAGGCTCTTACCATCGAAATAGGGGTCGCCCTTGATGAAGTCGAAGGTGGGAATCTCAACTTTCTCGCCATTGAAAAGGCGCAGCAGATGTTCGTTGAGCAGAGGAACGTCCAGTGCGTCAATACTTTCAAAGTCATATTCGCCATTCGGCAACTTGGGAGTGCGGTCGCGGCTAACAAAATAGTCGTCCAGCGAAAGTTGTTTCACATCAAAGCCTAACACGCTGAGTTGCACACTCAGGCGGCGGCACGAGGTAGTCTTGCCCGAGGAGGAAGGACCGGCCAGGAGAACCATCTTCACCTGGTCTTTGCGCTGGTAAATCATGTCGGCAATCTCGGCATATTTCTTCTCATGCAGAGCCTCGGAAACATGGATGAGATGGTTTGCCCCCTTGTCGCGGACAATGCGGTTGAGGTCGGTGATGGTCGGCACATGCAGGAGGTCCACCCAATGGTGGTGCTCTTTGAAGATTGAGAACAACTTAGGTGTGTCGGGCAGCACAGGCTGCTTGTCCAGATGGCGCTGGTCTGGCAGCTGAAGCATATAGCCCTCATCGCTATAGGGGCGGAAATCCCAGGTGGTGAGGCAGCCGGTGCTGGGCACCAGCTTGGAGGCCAACTTATGCGGCGTGCCATCCAGAAAGTCAATGGTGATATACAGTTGGTTAAGCGACTCCAGCAGCTTGAGGGTCTCGGGAATGCCGGCATTGCGAATCAGCTCCACGGCCTCGGTGAGCAACATGCCGCGGGTCTCGAAGGGAAGGTCTTGGTGCTGGAGTTCTATCATGCGCTCGCGCACAGTGTCAACCACTTGGAATCGGTCATCGCTGCCCGTGCCGGTGATGGTGCAATAGAAACCTCCGCGCAGCGAATGTTTCACCGACAAGGTGGCCTGCGGATAGGTGTCGCGCAAGGCTTTGTAGAGCATGAACACCAGCGACGACTGGTACATCCGCCAGCCATGACTGGAGGTGATGTCGAAGAACCGCACCGACTTGGGCGAATAAAGATTGTACTGCATATCTTCCACCACATTGTTCACAAATGCGCCAAGCACAGGCATTTGCGGGGCGGCGGTGTAGTATTGCTGAGCCAGCTGGGCCAGGCTGATGCCGGCCTCCACGGTGCGACGCTCGTTGGTGTTCTCGATGATGATTTCAAACGTATTCATGATAGTGCTGTTTTTGTCAAAAAATATTTTTGCGCGAATTGTCTTCCAAAACTGTCGCCACGGCAACCGGGGCGAACACCCCGTGAAACATCGCCTGCAGGCCGTTCCACGGAGCGGGCCTACAACGGACTTACAACGGGCTTACAACGGGCCTTCTCTTTTTCTGCCCAATTGGCACTTTAGCCCAGGGAAATGCAGGCCTGAAATAACAGTTTTTTCAACCCTCCGAACAAAAATTTATAAATAAATAACGTGAATCAAATTTTTTTAGTATCTTTGCATCGCAAAAAAATATTATCATTGCGCTGTAAAAAATTAAAATACATTATATGAAACTGTCCAAACTCTTTGTCTTTCTGCTTGCTTTGCTGCCCATGGTGGCAAATGCCCAGGCGGACCAGAAATTGATTAACAAGGCCCAGCAGGGCGACACGAAGGCCATGGTGACCCTGGCCAAATGCTATCAGAATGGTGCCGGAGTGGCTCACGATTCCACCCTGGCCGTGAAATGGTTCCAGCGTGCCGCCGATGCCGGCGATGGCGACGCATGGCTGTATCTCTCGCAGTACTATCTGCGCGGCACCTGCGGTTTTGCCAAGGATACCGCACGCTATTTTGCCATCCGCAAGGAGTGGGCCGACAAAGGGCTGCCCAACGGCATGGCCGCACTGGGCGTAGCCTACGAAGATGGCTATGGCTGCAAGGCCGATACTGCCAAAGCCGTGGAGCTCTACGAGCAGGCGCTCAAGAAAGGTTCCGACTGGGCCATGCAATCAGTTGGCCAGATGTATTATTATGGCGATATGGGATATGCCAAGGACATGAAGAAAGCGCTGCCACTGATGGAGAAATCCGCCAAACTTGGCAATTGGGATATGCACTATGCCATTGCGCAATACTATTTTGACCAAAAGGACTATAAGAAGGCTTGGAAATTTCTCAACGAAGGCATGCGCTGGGCTGAACCAGATGCATGGGGACTAGCTGCCGAGACCTACGGCTTGGGCTGGGGCGTGGAACAAGACGAGGCCATGGCCCAGCACATTCTGGACTCCCTTATTGCTGAGCATCACAACCTTAAATATACGCAATTTCGTGCCGGCATCTATTATATGTACCCCGACAACAAGTCGTTGCGCGACAGCGCCAAGGCCGTCCGCATCTGGCAGGAGGGCGACCGCATGGGCTCGGCCGCTTGCCGCTTAGCTTTGGCCCAACTCTATTCAGAGCAGGAGCAATATGATGTAAAACAAAGCTATCTGCTGAAGGTTGCTAGCGAAAATCATCCCAATGGTTATCAGGACGATGCCTGCGCCGAACTGGGTGTGATGTACTACTCCGGCCAAGGTTGTGCCGAAGACTTTGCCCAGGCTGAGGCTTGGTGGAAGCGCGGCGCAGACAAGTTCCGCGGCGTGCGGTGCGCCAATACGCTGGCCATCTTCTACCAGCAGGATGAGCACCGCGACATGGCTCAGGCTGTGAAATATCTGCGCCTGGCCGACAAGTACGGCGACGAGGATGCTATTGCCACCCTCGGCCAGCTCTATGCCGAGAATGGCAATATGACTCAGGCCATGGAATGCTACCAGCAGATGATTGATAAAGGCCAGGCCGACGGCTATTACTATCTTGGCATTATCTATGACAATCAAGGCGATGCCAAGACTTGCAACAAGCTCTTGGCCCAGGGCGAGAAGAAGGGCAGCAAACTGGCCGCAGCAGCCATGGGCACCATCTACGAAAACGGCCTAGACGGCACCAAGGTGGACTACAAAAAGGCTGTGGCCTACTACGAAAAGTCTGAGAATGCAAAGGCTCTCTACAATGCCGGCCGCATCTACCTCTTCGGCAATATGGGCAAGAAGGGCGTGGCCTCCGAGGCCGACATCGCCAAAGGTCTTGCACTCATCAACCAGGCTGCCGATCAAGGACTTATCGATGCCATATATTCTTTAGGCTATTTCTATGAGACTGGCGAATATGTTGACACTGTCGACCATGTGAAAGCTGTCAGCTATTTCAGCCCCCTGGCTGAAATGGGTGTTGCCGCAGGCCAGTTTAAAATGGGTCTGTACTATGAACTTGGCGACGGCGGCATCGAGGCCGACTCTGCCAAGGCTATTGAATACTACCAGATGGCTGCCGACCAGGACTATGACATGGCAAAACTCTATCTTGGCGACTTCTATCGCATTGGTCGCTATCTGCCTATGGACCAAAAGAAAGCCTTCAGCCTCTACACCGAGGCACACCAAGCCGGCGAACCTAAAGGCACCTACTATGTAGGCCGTTCCTACCTGGAGGGTTGCGGCGTGGATATCGACACCGTCATGGCTATACCTTACCTCAAAGACGCTGCCGCACAGGGCATTGGCAATGCAAGCTACCGCGTGGCCGATCTCTACGACTTTGGCCGTGGTGGCATTGTGGCCAACGGCGATTCCGCTTTATACTATTATATTAAAGGATATCAGCAGGGCAATGCCGACTGCGCCGCCAAACTGGGATTCCTGTTGCTGCGCGAAGGCAATGCCGAGATGGCAGTTGAGTGCCTGGGTCAGGCCACTAAGGGTGGCAACGTCGAGGGCGCTTACACCTATGCTTGCTGCCTGCAGAACGGCACCGGATTCAAGGAGGCTCACCCCAAGGAGGCTTACCGCATCTGGGAGCAGATTGTTGCCGGACACGACCACCCCGAGTCTTACTATCAGTTGGGTATTGCCTGCATCCAGGGCAACGGCTGCCCCGAGGACGAAAACCTCGGCAAGGCTTATCTCGACACCTCAGCCAACCTCGGCGACGAAGATGCCATGTACTCACTGGGTATGTGCTACTTAAACGGCATCGGCTGCAACATCGACACCACCACGGCCATCGCTTGGCTTGAGAAGAGTGCCGGCAACGAGAAGATTCAGGCTATCAACCGCTTAGGAAATGTATACGAAGCCCAGGGCGACTTTAAGAATGCCGTGCTTTACTATGAGAAGGGTGTTGCCGCAGGCAGCCTGGAGAGCATTTGTAACATGGGCCACTGCTATGAGGAAGGACTCGGCGTGGTGCTCAACTCGCAGAAAGCTTTCGAACTATACCACTATGCCGCCGAGCACAGCTACACCCGCGGCTATCGCCTTGTGGCACACTGCTATATGGACGCCATCGGTGTGGAAGAGAATATGGCCGAAGCCCTCAACTGGCTTGTCCAGGCCGCTGAAGCTGGCGACGTGATTGCCATGTACTATGCCGGCGCAATCTACATGGATGGCGCTGAAGGCGTTCCCGCCAATCCTAAGAAGGCTCGCGAATACTTAAAGAAAGCTGCCACAGCAGGTTACGAACCCGCCGCAGTTGCACTCAGCCAAATGAAATAATTTGAATGACAGTTGAGTTGTTGGATTGTTTCTTACCGAAATACAAGAATCAATTCAACAACTCAATTAATAAAAGCAAAACCATGCAAACCTTATACATCGTCACCTCAGCCGAGAAAGCCGGCGGACAGCTTCTAGAAACCTTTGTGCAAGGCGTTTACAGCACTTTGGAACTTGCCCAGCAGAAACTGCAGGCAGCCATAGTTGAAGACATTGAATGTTATCCCGAGCGCGCTCCTTTTGAGCAAAAGGAAGATTCCGAGGACATCTGCATTGTAGACAAAGACGGTGGCGAATACCACTACAACATCATCACCCGCACCCTGGACGAATAGCGGAATGCAGATTGCAGATGGTAGATTGTAGAGTGTCTGATGCAGCATTTGATCCGCCCCTGGAACTCTACATTCTACAATTTACAATATTAATTCTTTTCCGCCACATACATCCGGCACACGCCAAAGGTAAACGCCCTGTGCTCAATTTGTTTAAATCCCGCATTCTCCAGCATGGGAATGAATTTGTCGGGTTTAGGAAATCTGAGAATTGAATTTGGCAGATACTCATAGGCCTTACGGTTGCCGGCAAACAGCGAGCCCAGCCAAGGGATGATTTTCAGCGCATAAATCTTATACAAGGCCAGCAACAACTTGTTATCGGGATAGGACAATTCCAAGATCATAAGTTTCCCATCGGCCTTCATTACACGGTGCATCTCGGCCAGACTTTTCTCCAAATGAGTGAAATTGCGCACACCGAAAGAAACCGTCACACAGTCAAACGACTCATTTTCAAAAGGCAACTCTTCGGCATTAGCCAACTGCAGTTCATAGTTCTTGCCCTTGAGTTTGCGATGAGCAATATCCATCATCGGCTGCGACAAATCGATTCCCACCAGATGCGACCCAGCCTGAGCATGATTCAAGATATCCACAGCCAGATCGCCCGTGCCCGTGGCAATATCCAAAAAACATTGAACCTTATCTCTTTCCACCACAGCTGCAACAGCCTGTCTGCGCCAGCAACGGTCTATACCCCACGTCATCAAATGGTTGAGGCCGTCGTAAGTTGTGGCAATATTGTCGAAATTAAAACCCATGGCAAAAAAGCAAGTGTTAAATTGGGATAGCAGACATCCCAACTTAACACTTTTCATTTTATACTTTTATTTATAATTGAAATTCTTTCTTGATGCGGTCCACATAGTCAAGTTTTTCCCAGCCGAAGAACTGCACATCTTTCTCATACTCGTGCTCTTGCTCATCGTACATCTTCACCTTGGCCGTAAAGGGGTCGCGACCCATGTGGCCGTAAGCTGCCGTAGGTGAGAAAATTGGGTTCTTCAAACCAAAACGCTCCACGATGGCATAAGGGCGCATATCAAAAATCTGACCGATACGTTTGGCAATCTCGCCGTCAGTCATGCCCACATGGCTGGTACCGTAAGTATTCACATACAGACCCACAGGCTCAGCCACACCGATAGCATAAGCCACCTGAACCAATGCCTCGTCACACACACACGCTGCCACCATGTTCTTGGCTATATGGCGAGTAGCATAAGCAGCCGAACGGTCCACCTTGGAGGAATCCTTGCCCGAGAAAGCGCCACCGCCATGAGCTCCGCGGCCACCATAGGTGTCCACGATAATCTTGCGACCGGTAAGGCCTGTGTCGCCGTGAGGACCACCAATAACGAACTTGCCGGTAGGATTTACCAAAAGTTTATAATCGCCGGAGGCAAAAAGGCGGCGGTTTTCCTCGCTGATCTTGTCCAGCACGCGAGGCAGGAGAATCTCGCGAATATCCTTGGTAATCTGGGCACGCATAGCATCTTCTTCGGCAAAATCATCATGCTGGGTAGAGATGACGATAGTGTCAATACGCAGAGGCTTGTTATTATCATCGTATTCCACTGTAATCTGACTCTTTGCGTCGGGACGCAGATAGGACATCTGCTTGCCTTCTTTGCGGATTGCGGCCAGCTCTATCAACACAATATGTGCCAGCGTGATAGGCAGTGGCATAAACTCTTGGGTCTCGCGGCAGGCATAACCAAACATCATGCCCTGGTCGCCAGCGCCCTGGTCCTCGGCAGCCTGTCGGCTGACACCCTGGTTAATGTCAGGGCTCTGCTCATGGATGGCACTAAGGATACCGCAGGAATCGGCATCGAATTGATATTCGCTCTTTTTATAGCCTATCTCTTTGATTACGCGACGGATATTCTTCTGAATATCTACATATCCGTTGCACGTAACCTCGCCACCCACGACCACAAGGCCAGTAGTGACAAAAGTTTCACAAGCCACATGGCTATTAGCATCATGGCGCAAAAACTCGTCAAGAAGAGAATCGGAAATCTGATCGGCCACTTTGTCGGGATGACCTTCAGAAACAGATTCGGAAGTGAAGAAATAACTCATAGTTTCTTTTACTTTTTTGATGTTAAACAATAGGTGCAAACGGATTTTGGCCCAATTTGCAAACATAAAAAAGCAAAGTGTAAAGGGTGATTGTAGTTTTGAAAGTCAAGAATTTAGCATAATTTTTCAGTAGTTGCAATAATTAGAAATCTATCCACTTTGCGGGAGCAAAATTACGTTTTTTTTCCGACATAACAAAAAGAAATATTCCATATCAGCAAAAAAGAAGGCAACACACCTGATAGTTGTCACCATGGTGTTCCGTAACGGTGCAACAATAACGAGAAAAAACAAGTGTGGTATTTGTTTCCACATATTTTTTGAAAAATAAAATGATGTGGTAGTATAAACCACGATATTCGTAGTGTAAACTACCACACCTTTAACTATTCTACCCGTTTATTTTTGTGTTAATCGCAATAATTCTGTGTCGATTCTTATCAGGGTATGCTTTCTTTTTTGATAATCATTCAGTTTTTATCTGATGACTACCACTTTCTTTACATGAGAATTGCCCACCTTCACCAGATAAACTCCGGCTGCAGACATGTGGTGCGGTTTGTCGCTTTCTTGCTTCTCGCTGATAATAATTCGGCCGTCGACATCGAAGATTGTCAGCATCTGACCATCGCCACCCTTCACATAGATGTTCATGTGGCTGCTGTGAACCATGATAGAGGATGCCTCTATTTCGTCTATGCCTACGGGAATTTCCTCAAAGACAGCCACCAGGGACACATCCTCTGTCACCACGAAAGTGAGCGTTGCTGTGGTGTCGCCTGTGCTCCAGCGCACGAAGCGGTAGCCCTCGTTGGGGGCTGCCGTGAGAGTCACCTCGGTGCCCTCGTCGAAGGTGCCGCCGCCAGACACGCTGCCCATCGAGGCATCATTGGCGGTGGCCGTAACGGTGTATTGCACAGGCACGTCGGCCTCGAAGAAGGCCGTCAGAGTGGTATCGCAAGTGAGGGTGAAGGTGTATGGATTGTCGGTGGCGCCGTTGCTCCAATGTGTGAAGCGGAAGCCATCATGCGCCACGGCGCTGACCACGGCCACAGGACTGCTGCAATCGGGCATGGAGAGTATTTCCACCTCGCCCATCACGTCGTTGTCTGAAAGGAGCGAGAGCTGGAAGGATTCGTCCCCCTCCTCAAAGTTGCCGAAGTACGACCACGTGCTCATGTACGATGCCAGGCTGCCGCAGGGCACGTGGATGGTGATGTTGGCGTTAGCGTTATTAAAAGCCCGGTTGTCCAGCTGAGGTGCGGTGGTGGGGAGCGCAAAGATATCCGCAAGGTTATTGCAGCCTGTGATGACATTGACGCCCAACGAGGTCACAGATGCAGGAATGGTGAGGGAACTGATGCCATCACAATAGGACAGGAACTTGCCGGGGATGCGCTGCACGTTGTTGCCGAACACCACCTCGGTGAGGTTCGTATTGTTGGAGAACAAGAAGTTGATGGAGTCGTAGTATTCAAATATGTTTGCGTTGTTGGTAGTGCAGTTCACGGCGTTGAACTCTACGCGGGTCAGGCTGCGGCAGTCAAAGAAGGCGCCCCTGCCCAGCTGGGTCACCCCCTCGCCGATGGTTGCGGTGGTGAGTGAAGAGCAGAAGGCGAAAGCGGCCTCGTCGATGGTGGTCAGCGAGTCGTGGATGGTCACGCTGGTAATGCCTTCGCAGCCCCAGAAGGCATTGAGCCCGATAGCCGTCACTGCGTAGGTCTGGCCGTTGTGGGTCACACTCGAGGGTATCACCAAAGCGCCGGTGGGCTTGGCGAATCCGGCCCACACCTCAGGGTCCACATCGTCGAGGTCGGCATTGGCGTTGGGATAGGTGACCGTTGCGTTCTGGCCCGAGATGGTGTAGTAGAGCGTCTGTCCGCTGGGGGCTACGGCGCTAAAATCGAATGCCCACGAGAGGCTTACGACACACACTAGCGCAAAAAAGAATAAAAGTTTTTTCATGATAATTGAATTAATTAGATATTTTATTGTTATTCGATTTGCACTAGTGTCTACTAAAAATCAGAAATCAACCTCATAACATCCGTGTTCATAACTATTTACAATAAAATTTTCAACAGTTACTTTTGATTTCGTATATTATCCGGCAAAAAATTGGATAATATGAATTCGGGATCGTATG
>JAZLLD010000028.1:0-18886 GCA_045597945.1 Bacteroidales bacterium | reverse complement strand
TTTTCCACGGCTTCAGGTGGCTTTTTTACGAAAATTGGGGACTTTTTGAGAAGAAAAAATGTAGGCATCTTTGTATTTTATTGAGTTTTAACGTGTTAAATACTTTTAAAAATATCATGATACCAGGCTAGCCGCTGAGTTTCAGTGGTTTACGACGTTCCTATAAAAGGAATAAGTGGGACGGAACGGCCCGCGGCTGCGAGATCCGGCGCGAAGGGCCGATTCCGGCCGGGGCAGGCGCACATTATATATAATGTATGCGGGCCGGGAAACCGGCCCGGCGCAGCCGCGGAGCACAGCCACTCTCCCGCCCCTCTACCCTCATTTATACCTCAGTTCTGCCTCAGTTATCCTATTGTATATGGGATAAATGTAGGATATATATAGAATAAGTATAAGATATATGACGGGCCTACGGCGGGGAAACGGCGGGAGTTTTAGTAGTTGGAGATTTGAAATTGCAGTTATCCAAAGACAGAATTTTTGTATATAATATATTGTATATACAATATGATTAATGGAAATTAGCACTAGAAACAAAATAAACGATGATGTATTGTTTTCTGGAATTCAATCTGATAGAAAATAACATTGTAAAAAAAATCGAGATTAGGATGGTTATTAACAAAAAAATATGTATCTTTGCAAACAAAAACTTTTATGGCAAAAACTGAACAAATGAAAAAGAAGAATTATTTGCCGCCAAGGATTCGGTCGTTTGAATTCATGGCGGAGCTAGGGTTTACTGGAAGCCAAGTAGTAGTTGGGCCGCCAGAAATAAGAACAGAAAGGTATGAACGCTCGGAAATGAGTGGCGACAGTTTTTGGGGGGATTACGAATTGTCTAGATTCGGCGACGATTAATGGAGAAAAAACTATGATTATTGAGAAAATGAAATCTGCATTACTATTCATTCTGCTCGGAACGATGTGTTTTCTTTCTAGTTGCAAGAAAGACTATACCACATTGAAAATCAGACTTGAACAGTATTCCGATGATAGCAAGATTCATCTCAATGACTATTATGCCGTTTGGGATGATGGTGACATGTTAATGATCAATGGAGAGGCGGTACAAGTGAATATTGTTGGTGAAAATGCAAGCATTACTGTACCGACCTCAGATTCATACGTTGCCGTTTATCCGCATGATTTTTGCACATCTATGGTCGGAACTGATATTGCACTGAGCATTCCGCGCGTGCAAGCATATGAAACCCGAGGAGCTAACCAAATTGTTAAAGCACTGATGGTAGGGAAAACTGCCACCGGAAGCAACCGGCTTCTTTTGTTAAACCGACAAGCAGTACTTGCCATTACGGTTAATAATGACATTGATGACAGAAATGGCTATGTAATAGACTCTATCAAGGTGGAATCTGTTGCAGGATTTGTTTCGCTGTGGGGAACCGCCAATATGGACATTACTGAGCAATCTCCGAGTTTGAATATTTCTAACGATGCTGCAAATCGGACAAGCATAGTTCTAGCTAAAGTGGTTGATAATCAGCAAATAAGTTTAGATATCGCGACAACTAATGAAAATACCTTATATTTAAGCATTCCACCTATTCTCGCATCTACAGGAAATAGATTTTCGATTAGCTTATATGGGCATACCAGCAATGGTCATTATAAATTCACTAAAGCACAAACAGGAGCGCAAACAGTTGATATTGAGAAGAACCAGATAGTGGAAATCCCCTTTATGCTGAGCCAAGCACAAGAAACGACACTGCCGCCAGAGGGAGCTATTGATGGAATATTCTCAGTAAGCCAATACACTAAGGTGTTTTTCTCAAAAGGAAACTTGGAATGTGTTTACGCCACATCATCATCAAGTACTTGGAGATTTCACGAGAATCAATACGAAATGTTGAATGAGTACAGACCTTATCCAATGGACTTGTTTTTCTGGGGGAATCGGAATCAACCGCACATCAATCATCCAAGTTCTCTTAATTCATGGTCAGCAGATGCAGACTGGGGGAGCCACCCCATAACAAACGGTGGAAATACCAGAGGCCTATGGAGGACATTGTCAATGGCAGAATGGCAATACTTGCTTGGCTTATCTTCCGGTCAAAACCGAACTTTCGGCACTCATACAGGACAAGGGCACTGCTACCAACTTGTGAAAGTCAGGGAAAAGAACGGTCTGCTAATTTTCCCGGATAACTTTTCCGACCAAAACCAATATCCTGCAGGTTGCGAACTATCCTATGTGCCAAACGGTTGCTGCTTCCTTCCTGTCACTGGATATGTTCTGAATGATAGCCGGCGCTGGCTCTCATATGGCTATTACTGGACTTCTACCATCTCTGAGACTTCTCAGCAAGCCCAATGCTTTAAAATAACACCAAATTCCACCCCTAATGAACTTTCTTTTGAATCTAGGCCTCAAGCCTATCAACACGCAGTTCGCCTAGTTCAAAATGTACCTAGCGATAGTAAATAAAAACATTAAAGGGAGGCATGAGCCTCCCTTTGGTTTTATGCATCGGGATGAATTAGAGCGTGTTGTATTGTTCAGCGAGGGATTTGGCTTGGTCAAAGAAGAAGGCGGCAACCTGGTTGAAATCCATGTTGAGGTCTTGTGAGAGACCGACACGATCTTTGAAGATAGCCACGTTGTACCACTGGAGGCATTGGAAGCAGCGGTGGAAGTAGAGACGCTGGAGTTCTTCGCGGGTAGGTTCGTGACCAACATAAGCCTTGAGGAGAGACAAAGCCTTGTCGAAACCAGCATTGCCATAGCAAGCTATGTCGTAGAAGGGGTCGTTCATGCCGGCAAACTCCCAGTCGAGAACATAGAGTTTGTCGCCATTAATAACAAGGTTAGTAGGCTGATAATCACAATGGCAGGGTACCTGCTTGACTTGAGAGTGAGCCTGACGCATGGACTCGAGCTTTTGGCGCAACTCAAGATATTCTTTGGGATGAGTAAAACCCATTTCGCGACAATAGCGCTCATCGTCGGATAGGCGGCCAAAGGCATTGTAGTCGTGGAATCGAAGGTCGGAGCCATGAATTTTCTTGAGTGCGGCAACCGACATGTCGTTGTAGGACTCAATATCGGTATCAGAGAGGATTGTACCCTCGACATATTCGGCGAGTTTTTCACCGGAGATGACCTCGACATAAGATGTGGCGTTATTGAGGCCGAGACGGTTGACTTCCTGGATGTTATCCCATTCCTCAACACGGTCGACAAACTTCTCGGCGAACTTGCCAGGAACACGATAGGTGTATTTCTTGCCACGGGTGAGAACCACATAGGTGTAGTTGCTCATTCCGCCTTCGAGACGTTGTACAATAGTGGCGTCAGTGGTGTGCATGAGTGCGTTGACGCGAGCAATGATATATTCTTCTACGTTCATAATGGAATGTATTGTTAATTCTTGTGGATTGATGCTGAAGATGAGGTGTTGCGATAATCGGTTGGTGTAACGCCAGTTAGACGCTTGAAGAGATTGGACAGATGCGACTGGGAAGAAAATCCGAGGCTGGAAGAAATCTCCTGAACAGAGAGGGTGTTCTGGAGAAGTAGTTCCTGGATGCGGGATAGAAGGGTAGATTCGATGATGGCCTTGGGGGTTTGATTGGCAATGCGCCGGGTCACCTGGGAAAGGTAGCGCGGAGAGACACCGAGTCGATCAGCATAAAAGTTGACGTCGTGACGATGACTACAGAGTTGCTCCTGCATAGTAAGGAATTCTCTGTAGAGATTGGTGATGCGGAAGGGTGCATCGGAAGAAACGGTGGAATGCTGCGGCAGGAGGCGCAAGGCCTTGCGAATGGCAAGGTCGAGGGTGTCGTCCTGATTGAGAAAGACGGCTATGGCGGAGCAAATCTGATTACAGCGACCGTGGTTGTCGTCAGCCTCAATAACACAAGGTGCAAAAAAGTGGTGGGCATCGCGTTTACGAACAACCAATAGGGAACAGAGGGGCACAAGTTCTTGTTGGACAAGGCGAATAAGTTCGTTGCTCATGAGCTGTTCCTCATGGATGGACGAGACAACTGGCGAGAAGAGAACCCATTTGGGACAATGGCGCTGGATAGCATGGACAATGGCATATAAGGAAGATACATCGCGTATCATTCCGATTTTGACAACCTGAGGATGGGCGTCATCTACAACTGCTTCAATCTGGCGCTCAATGACGGGTGCCGGTATGTCGTAAAATTCCTGAATGCCTAGCGAATTCTGGAGGGTGATACTGGTAACGACAGACATGGCCTCGGCACCAAGGCCGGCAATAGTGCGGATGTCGGCCTGGATACCAGCACCACCGGTGCTGTCGGAACCTGTTATGGTGAGAATAGGCTTGTCCATGGGGCAGGATGTGTGATTTTTGGATAAATACGCAGAGAATAAAAAATGCGTAAAATAGTAGCTATCACAATTTTAATCAATTTTTACTCCTTGTAAAATCCAATGCAAAATAACGAAGAAAAGGTGAGATTTCAAAATCAAGTTCCGAAAATAGAAAAAAAGTTCGGTTTTTCGTAAGGGCGGCAAAGGAAAACAAAAGGGCTGAGACCAGCGAAATGAGGAAAGGAATATCCTTCCTAACCCAGGAGGGTCGGGAAGGATACTATGGGGAAGAGAGATTGACTACTTGTAGTCCAAACAATCATCGAGGGCGCGGATGACAGCCTCCTTGTCCATCTTTTGGCCAATGAAAACAAGTTTCTGCATGCGATCGCCGTACTCATCATCCCAGTCGTGGGCCAGTCCTGCATCATGAGCGAGCATGTACTGGAGCTCATTCTGGGGCATGGTGGCATACCATTGGCCGGCCTCAGAAAATTTGACTTGAGAGCCAGCCTGCTCAAATAGGAATGACATCTCCGGATAATAAGAGAAATAGCAGACCCCTTTACAACGGATGACTTGCTTAGGCCAATAGAGATTGACAAAGCGGTCGAACTTATCCATGTCAAAGGCCTGGCGGCGGTAGTAGACAAAAGTGCTGATACCATATTCTTCAACCTCGCCACCCTCGTGATGATGATGGTGATGATGGCCGTGGTGGTGGTCTTCTTCATCATGGTCTTCGTGATCATGGTGGTCTTCATCATGGTCTTCGTGGTCGTGGTGGTCATGGTGATCATGATCATCATGGTCGTGGTGATGGGGAGCCTTGGCCTCAGCATCTTCCTCGGGAGTGGTGAGACGCTCGACACCACGAATCCACCCGGCAGAACCTTCGGTACGCCCGAAATGAAAACGATGAGTGTCAAGGATCTCATCAAAGTCGACATCACAATAGTCGGTCTCTCTAATCTCGATACCGGGATTGATGTGGTTGATAATCTGATGGAGTTGGTCAAGGTCGGCGCGAGAGACCTCAGACACTTTATTGAGGAGAACGATATTGCAGAACTCAAGTTGCTGAATGATAAGATTTTCAATATCCTCTTCACCGAGTTTTGAACCGATAAGGCGAGAGCCATTGGCAAACTCATCTTTCATGCGGAGAGCATCGACAACAGTGGCGACACAGTCAAGGCGTACCTGGCCATGCTGAGTGTACTCCTCGCCAAGAGATGGAATGTTGCAGATAGTAATAGCAATGGGCTGAGGCTCGCAGATGCCACTAGCTTCAATAACGATGTAGTCAAAGGCATGGCGCTGGAGAATTTGCTGAATCTGGTCGACAAGATCCATTTGAAGAGTGCAGCAAATACAACCATTTTGGAGGGCGATGAGGCTGTCGTCCTGCTGGGAGACGACACCGCCACGCTGAATGAGATCGGCATCAATGTTAATCTCTCCTATATCATTGACAATAACGGCAAAACGGATACCCTTATTGTTGGTGAGAATGTTGTTGACGAGCGTGGTCTTGCCACTGCCCAGATAGCCTGTGAGAAGCAATATGGGGGTGTTGAGTTTTTGATTGTCGTGCATGAGTTTGATATTTTTTGGGATAAATAACGGATATTGAGTAGCAATATTTTGCAGAAAGCAGAATTTTTTGAGTCAGCAAGAAACAAGAGATTTGCGTCACCACAACCAGGCGCTAATACCCATAGCGCTTGCGGAATGCAAAAAGGAGCGCAACGGAAAGGACAAGGGCGAAGATTTCAGCCACATCGCAAGCAACCCAGATACCGTCGATGCCCAAGATGAGTGGGAGGATAAATACGGCAGCTATCTCAAAGACCATGGTGCGCGCAAAAGCCGCAACCGCAGAGACGACACCATTGTTCAGCGCGGTAAAGAGGGCTGATACAAACATATTGATACCACAGATAGAGAAACTGAGCATATATAGCCGGATAGCATGGGTGGTAAGAGAATGAAGGCGAGGGTCGTACCCAACGAAAATGGCAGCCAGTGGCCGACTGCTGAGCTCGGACACAATGGTGAGGACAACGCCAATGCCCACCATGAGAAACAAGCTTTTTCGGAGCAAGCTGTGGAGTTCGGCATGGTTCCGCGCACCATAGTTGTAACCGATGACGGGAGACACACCCAAATTGTAACCAATGAACACCGCAGCAAAAATAAAGCCAACATACATAAGGACACCATAGGCCGCCACACCGTCCTGGCCGAGATATCGCATAAGTTGGAGATTGTAGCAGATGCAGGCCACATTCATGGCCACATTGCCGACATATTCTGACAAGCCATTGACGCATGCTTTAGCCACATGAGGCCAATGGACAAGAGTATGGCAGAGATGCAAAGTGCTGTTGTTACGCTTGGAAGAGAAATAGATGATAGGGAAAAGACCGCCAACCAGCTGGGCCATGGCCGTAGCCACGGCAGCTCCTGCCACACCGAAATGGAGCAGGGCGACGAGCAGCGCATCAAGGACGATATTGGTGACGCCACTGATGACCGACATGACTGTGCCAAGTTGGGGCTTGCCCGCGGTCATATAAAACGACTGGAAGGCCATATTAATCATAAATGCGGGAAGGGAGAACATGCAGATGCGAGCATAAAGGACGCACTCGTCCACCATGGACCCTTGCGCACCCAAGGCTATGGCGATGGGGCGAGTAAAGAGAAAGAATATCACTGCCAGCACTACACCCACAGCTATAGTAAAATAGACCAGCATACTGAAAATGCGGTTGGCCTTGTCCATGTCGTTTTCTCCCATCGTCTTAGAAACCAGGGCACTACCGCCAGTGCCGACCATGATACCAAGGGCGGCTAGCATCATGATGGGAGGGAATATTAGATTGACGGAAGCGAAGGCCTGAGTGCCGACAAAGTTAGAGATGAATAGCCCATCTACAATACTATAGACCGATGATACCAACATCATTACAATGCACGGCCATGCGGCTTGGTAGATGCGGCGGAGGGTGTAGTGACCAGAGAGTTCTATATCCATATTATTATAGCAAGTGTTAGCGATAGTAGTTAAACTATGATAATTGGAGCACGGCTATTGAAGCATGACATGAGCATATTTAATCTGCTTGCGCAGATAGGTGTAAACAATATGAAGGGTACCATCGTCTCCTTCGATAATGGACGGATAGGAATACTCCCCTGCCCCACTCTCAAGGGTGAGCACCTGCTGCCAATGCCGGCCATCATGCGAGACCGAAAGCACAAGCGGGGTGCGCGGGCCAAACTCGCTGCCAGGGGTGAGGGGCAGAGGTGTGCATACCATGACATGGAGTCCGGAACTAAGGGTCATGGCATCAATACCAGAATTGTTGTTAGGAATCTGGGTGAGGCTCACGGGCGACCAATGGCGGCCGGCATCGGCGCTGACCGACTGCGCCAGAAAATTATTCTTAGTGCGCATGAGAGCCATGAGAGAATCTGCACCGAGGTGGAGGATGGCCGGCTGGATAGCAAGAATCGCACTGTCGCATGGCACCTCGGCTTTGCGCCAGCGCTTTCCACCGTTGGACGAGATTTCAAAATGGGGTTTCCAAGCTGGTTCGGTGCTGGAAGGTGCAATCAGCCGGCCTCGAACCATAAGGGGTTTGTTCTTGATGGCACCAAGGAGACCTTTGCTGAGCGGCTTCGCCGACGACCAGCTGCGGCCACCATCGGCAGAGCGCATCACATGGCCGACCCAGTCGGGGATACGCACCCCGGTCTTATAGAACAGCATCAGTTGGTTTCTGCGACCGGGAACGCTGTACAACACCGGATTCCAACAAGGGTGCTGCTCCTGAGGACCGACATGGCCAGTGGCCACACACTGCGGCGCAGTCCAACGTTTGGCTGCGGCATCTTTGCGGCAAAGCCAAATACACACATCCTTACTGCCCTCCCACGAACCGCCGAAGAAGGCCACAACAAGATCGCCATCAGCCGTTTGGCAGATGGTGGAAGCATGGCAGGAGGCAAAAGATGCTTGCTCAAAGAGCAACCCCGAATCCAGCAGCCTAGCCTTCTGACCTTGGGCGGCAATAGTCAATGCGAGAGCTAATATGAGGAACAGCTTCTTCATTTCCAACATTTTTCATCAACAACAGCCTCAAAGGCAGCCTCGGTGGCATCATCAAAGGCGGCAAAAAGATTTCTACCAATGAGCGCCTCCAGCTCATCAACCGAGCAGGCATAGGAGAACTGCGGATGATGGTCTGGCTCATTAGGCACTACAAAAGCAATGGCACTCCACTGCCCCTGGTTGCTGACAAGAACAGCCTTAAAAAAGGCATCGGGTACTTGCACTTTAGCCTGGCCAATGGTGCCGTGGGCATGATGGTCGAAGATAGGTCCGCAGACAATCCATACTGTGCCATAACGGCGAGCCCATCGGCGCACAGATTTCTCAAGCGAATTCCAATCACCGGCATTCATGGCATGGTCCTGCGGACACACATTGGTGAAATAATGGCTCTCCCAGTAGGCCTGCTCAGACCAGCGCATGTCGGCCTTGGGCGCCATGTGACCTTTGTCCCAGCCAGAGTGGGAATAGTCCTCGCGAGAGGCCTGACGACCACGCACATTGGGATCTCGGCTGAAAGAGGAACTCTGAGTACGGTAGTCGCCATCCAGTTCCTCGGCAGTCAGTTCATACGCCACCCAGTTGGGAACCAGCGTAGTATGGTTGTAGGAGGAGGTAAAACCGGAATAGAGGTAGATATCCTCCGACTCATCATAGGCCGGAAGTTCCAGCCCCTCGGTAGAGAGAGACTGTGTTGAGGCCGTCACAGGGTCGCAGGCCACAGCCAACACAACCACAGCCACTGCCAGCAGGGAATACAATGTCTTATTCATTATTATTTATTATCTGTTTTAAGCAATTTCTTGATGAGATAGGCCACACCGGGCTTGTACATCTCCAGCGGCATGAGGCGGAGCGAGGCAAGAAACTCTTGGTGGAGCTCGTCGTAGCGACTGCTCATGCGGTAGGCCAACTTCATGCAGATAGACTGGACGCCGACAGATTCTTGTAGCGAGGCCATGTGTTCAAGGCAGAAGTCAAGGAAATCGCAATGGGTGTCGACATCCACCTCCTGGCGCTCAACCAGGCTCAGCACCAGTCGTCGCAAAGAGCCGTCCTGAGTTGTCATGACCAAATCTATCAGTCTATCCTGAGGGAGGGCTCTGACCTCGAAATCCTTCTTGTGAGTCATCGACCAGGCGGCATTGCGGGCAGTGCGAGCATCGGTGTCAAAGATGAATTCCAGAAGCACCTCTGCCGGCACTTCGGCAGCCAACGCCTTCACCTCGGCAACCCCTTCAACAGACTGCAAACGCTCACGTATCATAATTGCAAATCAGCTACTAAGGGTTCAACGCGGTCCTTCTTTGGCAACTTCTTATTCACCTCATTGTAGGCATGGCGCACCAGCCGGACAAAAAGACTGTCGGCAACATCGCCATCAAAACGAACTTGATTCCAATATTTCTTGTTCCAATGATAGGCTGGCTCAACAGCGGCATAATGGTCGCGAAGTTCCAGAGCCAAATCGGCATCGCACTTCATCACCCCAAGAACCGGTTTGTCCAAGGGCACACAGGCAAAAATCTTGCCTTTCAGCCGGAAAACCAAGAGGGTGTCGTCAAAAGGCAAATCCTCGGTAACGAGCGGCAATGCCAAACAGCATTCGCGAAACTGTTCTACATCCATCCTACTACTGCTGAGGCACTACGGCATGGAACTCCAAGTCGGCCTGAGAATCGTTGATAAGACTGTGTTCGTGGCCTTTAGGACAGTAGTGGACGGTGCCGGCCTTCACCGGGAGCATCTCGCCATCGTAAAGCACATGACCCTCGCCTTGGGTAATAAAAATCACCTCGGAAGAAGTGTCGTGGACATGCAGACCGATACTGGCACCGGGATGCAGACGACCGAACATGATGCGGTTCGAGCCATCAAAATACATCTTGGCCAGCGTCTCTTTCTCACCGCCCTTAAAGTTGGGCATGGCTTTTTCTTCAATATGTTCAAAATCTATAATCATATCTTACAATCTATTATCTTGACCTATCTCTCTTGCGGAACCACCATTTGCCAGCGGCGCAATGGCGTATGGGGCGTGGTGGCTCGGCCTCAAACATTCTGATGCTACCCATGTCAATCTTACCCAGTCCGGTAGGGCCGCCATACTTGGTGGCAGGCACTTTGAGACGGATTGACTCCCACCCTTCGGCATGCAGGCACAGGAAAGTAACGGCAGTGTCGTTAGCAATAGAAAACTGCCCCAGCGAGTCGGTCACGGTGGAGCGGAGCAAAAGATTATCGCTGGCTCTCAGCAAATCGACCCGCACCTCAGGCACCGGCACCTTGGTTGTATCCTTGACCAACTGGCCAACCACTAAGAACTGAGCATGAGCAACACCCATCAGCACCAGCAGCAGGGCAAACAATCCGAAACGTTTCATAGGCGAACAAAACAATTCAGCATTCACAACTTATTTCTGGTCTTTGAACTTCACACCAATAGCCTCGCTGACATTGATGATATAGTCGCCAATCTTCTCATAACTAGCATACAACGAACTGTAGAGGCTGCCGATTGAAAAGTCGTAAACACCATTCTTCAGCGCATCCAGGTGCTCGTTGCGGAGCTGGTCGCGGTAGCGGTTGATATCCTCCTCGGCTGCATTGGCGCTATCCATGTCAATCCGGTCATAATCGCCGCGCAAGTTGGCATCCATCACATCCAGCGAACGCTGCACCAGGCGGGTCATCTGGTCAAGATTATCATTCAAATGCTGATCGAAATGGACCTCGGTCTCGCGCTTGTTGCGGCGGGTGACGGCAATCTGATAAATGCTATCGCCGATACTCTCCAAATTGTCAACAATGCGCAACATGGCACTGATGCGATGCGAAGCCTTGTCGGAAATTTCGCCGGTCGACACCTTGGTGAGGAAGTTGGAAATCTCCATCTCCATGGAGTCGGTGATATCTTCGTATTTCTCAATGCGTTCCACAATCTTCTCAAACTCCTCGTCATCCTTGGCAGTGCGCAAGCCGGGGAGGAAAGTGTACATGCGGAGCACACGCTTGGAAAACTCCTCGATTTCTTTCTCGGCAGCCTGGATGTTAAGCTCGGCGGTATTCATCCAATTGCCAGTGATATACTTGAGTTTGAAAGCAAACTCTTCTTCTTCCGGAGCCTCTTTGACCATCCAGTCGACAATGCGGATAATGGCAGGAATGAACCAAGCCAAAATGAGGGTGTTAACCACATTAAAGAATGTATGGAAGAGCGACAAAGCCATGGGGATGGCGCGTGGATCGAAACCAGCGGATCCAATAGGAACATAGGGGTCGCTGCCCATCATACCAACGGTAACAGCGGCAATGACTTTAAGAATCGGGCGGAAGACAATGAGGGTGATAACCACACCAATAACATTGAATACCAAATGGGCACGAGCGGCCTTCTTACCATTAGTATTGGCCACCATGGCGGCAAGGTTGGCCGTGATGGTGGTACCGATGTTCTGACCCATGACAAGAGCCACGGCAGCATCCAGACCAATCCAACCATTATAGCACATTACCAGCGTGATAGCCATCATAGCAGCCGACGCCTGCACCAGACAGGTGAGCAATGCACCTATGATAACAAAAATCAAGATGGACCAGAATCCAAAATTGGAGAGGGTGGCCAGTGCATGGAGGAAATTAGGATACTCCTCAAGATTAGGCATGGCCTTCTGCAAGAAGCTCATACCAATGAGGAGGAGGGCCAGACCCATGACAAACTCGCCGATAGACTTCAGCCTGTCGCGTTTGCAAACAAACATAAACACCAGAGCCACAGTGCCCAAGAGCATGGGAAGGCTGAACGCACTAGAGCTCTCGCCCAAGCCGAAAAGGGTGATAATCCACGCCGTAACGGTGGTACCGATATTCGCACCCATGATGACAGCGATGGCACCAGCCAAAGACAGCAGTCCCGCATTGACAAAAGACACAACCATGACGGTGGTGGCCGAAGACGACTGGATGGCGGTGGTGACTGCCGCACCGGTGAGGATACCGCGGACCGGACTGCCCGTGACCTTACCCAGGACAGCGCGCATCTTGTTGCCCGCAAATTTCTGCAAACCCTCACTCATCAACTTCATACCAAAAAGGAACACGGCCAGCGCTCCTGCGAAGTTGAGAATGATAATTAAAATCTCACTAATACTCATTGTATGAACTATATATAATAAATTAGCACTAATTATCTACGGTACAAAGATACAAAAAAAATCTCAATTACAATTTTTTTCTGTCCCAGAAGCAAAAAAGTTTTAAGAAAGCCCCGCCCAACCGCACACATTCCCATCCCCACTCTATCCAACACCAAACAGCACTTCGCATCGCACCATCCCCCACCCTACCAAGCCCCAAACATCACCTCCCGACATCTCTCACCACCGCCAGCCCTATCCCCGGCAAGCGCCCCAAACCATTCCACAGCAACCCCACGCACCGCAGCCACACACACCTCCACTCCCACCCTTACCCCGTAGTAAGCCCGTTCCTTATCCTATATTTATACCTTATTTATACTATACTTATCCTATTATATAAGGTATAAATAAGGTATAAGTAAGGTATAACTATAGAATAAGAAGAAGGAGTGCTTGGGGGGCACTCCTTCTCTGTAATTATTCGGCGGTCAAACCACCGAGGACGCTAATCTATTAGCGGACAACGAGTTTGCGCACAAGGCTAACTTCTGCACTGAGGATGCGGACAAAGTATGCACCCTGAGGCAGGCCATCGATGGCAAGGCTGAGCTGCTGCTGGGCAGCGGCCTGGACATCGTAGCCTCGCAGCTCGCGGCCGCTGAGGTCGATAACGCTAACATGCACGGCACCGCTGACACCGCTGACGGTAAGCACGGCAGCATCGTCAGTGGGGTTGGGATAGATTGAACAGCTGACACCTTCAACCACAATATCCTCGATACCAGTGGCTTCAGGGGTGGCGAAGCTAACAACATCAGACCAACTACCAGAGACCTCATCGGTGCAGACAGGACGCACATAGACATCATATCTGGTATCGTCGCTAAGGCCAGTGATGGTGTAAGGATGGCTGCTGACTTCGACAGAAGAGCCTGAGCCATTGCTGAAACCGGCATAACCCCAAGACACAATCCAGGATTCTTCTTCACCCTGAGGTGTCCAGTCAATGGTAACACTGCTGGAGGTGATGTCGGAGACAGTCACACCGGCCACAGGCTGGCAAGCAGGAGTGGTGAAGTTGACCATCTCGCTCCAGTCGCTATAGGTGGTGGCGGAACACATGCTCTGTACCGTTACGCCATAGTCAAGGCCGGCATAGAGATTGCCGATGGTGCAGGAGTTGGAGTAGACAGTGTCGGAACTGCTGAAAGCAAAGTTGGAAACGCTGACCACATATGCCACGGCATGGCCGGTAACATCGGCATTCCAAGAGAGGGTGACGGTCTGGAATGAGACATCGTCAACGCGGAGACCCTCTACAACATAGCACTCAAGCGTGTCGGTGATTGCATGGCTGGTGGCCCAGAATGAAATAGAGGTATCGGAGCAAAGGCTACGAACACGATATTCATAATAGGTGCTGGGCTCAAGGTTCTGGAACACATAGCTATGGGTGTTGACCAGCACGGGCTCGGGCCAAGCCTGGTCGGGTGTGCGCACGGCAACCTCAAAGGCAGATGCGGGACTGTTCCAGGTGGCGGCAATAGAGGTGGAACCCACATTCACATTGGTGAAGGCAGGACGTGTGCAACTCTCAGAACCATAGACAACAATGCTGTCGAGCAGGATGCCCAGGCCATAGCCGGAATGAGCCATGAAGGCTACCTGGTAAGTAGCAGTAGTGTTGGGCAGCATGACCGTGTCGGACTGCCAAGTAGTGATGCTATTGTTCCAAGAAGCCAAATAGTGCCAAGTGGAGTCGGGGTGAGTGCGGTAAAGCACAGCCAGGGTATCCTGGTCGGTACCCCACGCAGGCTGGGCATGGAAGAATGTGAGCATTACATCGTCTTCACTGGCAATGCTGAGCTGCGGAGTGACAAGGTAGGTGGTATAGCCATTGTAGCCATTGCAGGTGAAACGAGCATTATACTGGCCGGAAGCAGCACCAGTGAGGCCGCCATAGGCGTTACCGCCGCGACCAGTGGTCCAAGCCACATGGCCTGTGGCATACTGCTGATTCCAACAGTCAATACCGTTTTCAAAGTCTTCAACCCAGGGGAACTCGGTGATCACCTCATTGCAGCCGGTAAGAACATTGACAAAGGCCGCATAGCCGGTGTCAGACTCACTGCAGATGGGGCGGACACGGATGTCGTAGGAGGTGGTGGCGGCAAGGCCATTGAGGGTGACACTGGGTGTGGTGGTGGTGACGATGGTGCCCATGCCGGCAGCATAACCAGCCACACCATATTCTACAATCCAGCTAGAAGCCGAGCCTGCCTGCCAGCTGACATCGACTGTGTTGGCAGTGGTGGCCACGGCGGTCAGATTCTGGGGTGCAGGACATGTGAGAAGCGACATGTGGATATTGTCGATGGCGGCTGCGGGGTTATTACCCATGGCACCGTCGTTGGTCCAGACAATGGTCAGATAGTAGTTGCCGGCAGCCAGATTGACAGTGTTCTCGTCATACTGCCAGGTGTTGCGAAGATTTCGTTTGCCACCGTCAAGGGCAATCCAGCCAGTAGGCAGGGTATTGCTGTAGCGGTTGATGGCAGTAAAGGAGGTGGAGAAGTCGTAGTCCTCGGGGACAAGAGCCACACGCATAAGGTCGTAGCTGCCCTCGCCCTGGCAACGCCAGTCGTAGCTGATGACATAGGCGCTGTCGTAGGGTATCTGTAGATAGGTGATGGCGAAGGAGATAGACTGGTTGGTGTTGGTGTAGGCATTGCTTACGCCACCATCGTTGGTGACATAGAGGCTGTTGTTGCCGTCGTGGCTGATAGCAGAACCCACATACCAAGTGTTGGCGCCAGAACGCTGATAGATGGTGAAACCAGCATCAGCACCCTCAAAATCATTGTCGTAGGGCAAGAAGTGAGGATCCGAGGCCAAGGTGGTGAAAGAGCCAGTCAGCACATCGCTGAGACCATTCTCGCAAAGGTTGTAGACCCAGACATGATAGCCGGTAACACCAGTGAGGCCTGTGAAGTTGTAGGCAGGTGTGGTGACGGTGTCAATGAAGAATGCGTCAGCCTCATTGCTCGTGGTGGCAATCTTTACAATATAATTATTATTGGCAGCAGTGTCGGTCCATACCACGCTAGCGGTAGACTGGCCCACAGCCGAAACAATGAAGTTGGTCAGGTCGCCGCAACCATTGTTGTAGTTGACCGAGATATCATCAATGAAATAAGTGGAATAACCGGGGTCGGAGCTCAGGATGGCAATAAAGTGGCAGCTGTCGGGAGACGAGCTGAGAGCCACCTTCATGCGCTGCCATTCAACACCATCAAGAGTATAGGTAACAGTGTCAAGTGGCACGAAAGTAGAGAAGTCGTATTGGTCGCTCATAGCGCCAACAATAGCCTTGTAGGTGTAATAGCTGGGGCTGGTACCAAGCATATAGAAGGAAAGCATGAGTGTGTCAAGGCGATCCATCTCAGGCAAAGAAAGCCAGCTATAGTAGCTACCATTGGTGTAGAAATAGAGGCTGTTGGAGCCGCCGGGGGTGTGGTTGTAGTAGCTATAGAGGTAGGGGTAGCTGGAATAGGTGTAGTTGGTGCCGCGATTCCAGCAGGGCTGGATGGGGTCGGCAGAGCCGCTGCCGGCAGTGAAGCTCTCAAAGTCCTCAGACCAGGGGAAGGTGCTGATACGGTCGCAAGCGGTGTAGACCTTAATATGAGTCTCATCGCTGAGGCCGGAAACGCAGTTGGCCATGACAAAGACATAGTACTTTGTGGCAGGGTTGAGGCCGGTGATGGTGTAGCTGGTGGCAGTAGTAGTGTAGGTTGCGAAAGCGTCAGCCACATTGCTGGTGGTGCCAACCTTCACGGTGTAAGAGCCGGTGGCATTGGCATCGGTCCAGTGAACCGCGATGCTGGAGGTGCTGACAGAGTCGACAGTGATGTGGGTAACAGAATCGCAGGGATTGGGAACATAGAGCGTGAAATCGTCCATGAAGACAGTGAAGCGGCTGGACTTGACAGCACGCATGGCTATGCGGGCATTAGCACCGCTGTAGCTGATGCGAACACTCTTTCTGACATAAGAATAGAGGCTAGTGCAGTCGGTGAGGTCCACCGTGTCGAGAGCGATGAAAGAACCCTCGGAAGGAATTACACCAATTTCAAGAGCATCAGGTGCATAGCTGCTGGTGGTGGCCACATAGAAGTCGAGAGCCAGGCCGTCAATGGTGTCAAAGGCGGGCAAGGCGAAAATCTCGGTGCCGCCATTCGAGGCTTCTAACTCAAAATAGACATTGCCGTTGCGGGCATTGCTACTGTAGTTGTAGCAGCAGGGGAAAGTGCCAGAGCCGCTAGTGCCGGTGGCAGGAGCGATCCAACAGTTAGGCACATCGCCGGTATTGTAGCCTTCAAAACCCTCAACCAGGGGAAGGCTGGCGCGGCTCATAGTGGAGCAAGCAGTGCGACCGGAAACATAGCTGAAAGGAACATTGCCAATGAGGCAGATGCTACCCACGCGGAAATCGTAGACCGTATTGGCCATGAGGCCGGAGACAGTGTGGGTCTGGGCAAAAGTAGAAGCTACGGAAACAGTCCAAGCGGTGTCGCTGGCGAGTTTGTATTCAACAGTCCACTCGCTCTCCGACATACCAGGCACCCAGGTGAGGGTGACGCTGTTTGACTCGGCGGAAGCCACGGTGACGCTGGGAGCCACACAGTTGGCATCGGCGCAAGGAGCCACAAAGAGCACATTGGGGCGGTTAGTGGTGGTATTGATGCTCAAGTTAGTGAGAGGGTTGTAGTTGGTACCGTCGCCATAGGCATACAGTACTTTACCACTGAGGCTGCCGGTACCCTGCCAAGTGGTGTTGGAGGAATAGGAGCCGGTGTTGTCGTCAAAGGTGAGCAAGAGGTTGTTGGTGGCAGAAGGACGCACCCAGGGGTTGGTGAAAGTGAATTCGTTCCAACCATTGTGGAAGGTAACAGTGCCGCTGAAAACCAGTTTAGAGGAATCCATGGGGATGAAACTGCTGCCGTTGGCAAAGGTGCTGATGCTGGTGGTATCGATGTAGATATCAACATTGCGAGTAGCATTAGGGCCAGCGGTCTGGTAGAGTTTGATACCGAAGATGGTGTCGGTAAGGGTTGCCACCTCAGAGCGGTCAAAGATGCACTGGTTGATGGTGTAGTTGTAGTAGGAGTTGAAAGGATGGCTGGTGATACCTACGGTGCCATCACCAACAACCACTTCGCCACCAACATAGCAATTGGTCATGAAGTATGCGCCCACAGGGTTGCTGCTGCTACCATTGAGGCACTGGGAAGTAACGGTGACATGATAGCCGGTGGTCTGGTTGAGACCGCTGAGCTGATACATGCGGGCGGTGTCGGCAGCCGTGAAACTGACAGCACTACCGGAAGCGGTGTCGGTAACCACAATCTCAAATCCTTGTGCAGGAGTGACATCGGAGTAGCCCCAATGCACGATGGCTGAGCCACCTGCAACATCGCTAACAGTCACATTCCAGGGATCGATACAATCGGCCAGGTCAGAGCAACTAACAAGGAGTTCAAAACCAGAACCGGCATAGTAGGAACTGGAGAAATGGATAGTCACAGGTCCAATATTGGAACTAACGTGCACAGAATCATTGGTTGAGTTGTCCCAGCGGCCAAGCACGCGACCACTGGTGCCAACACCCTCGTAGATTGTGAGGACATTACTAGAATATGTATAAGTACCCATAGTGCTGGCAACACCGGTAAGGGTGATGGTCTGCGAGTTGTCGTTAGGATAAAGCACGATGGTGCTGTTCTGATTGGTAGCGAAGTTGCCAGTGAGACCGCCATCATCAACAATGGTGCCGCCGCAAGTGCGGAGGGTGTCGGTGTGGTTGGCACGCATGACAATCAGATTGGGTCTTGCGGTGACAGGACCTACCCAGTAGCTCTCCTCGCCGCCACAAGATGCACGAACATAGAAATCATAGGTGACGGCATCGCTGAGGCCGGTGACGGTGGCAGGGTGAGCACTGAAATATGCAATGTTGTTGACCACGGTGTCTACATTCATACCCTGAGGGCCATAGGCAACCTCCCAGGCAGCAGCCAGGGTGTCGGTCCAGTCAAGATCCATCTGGCCTGCGGAAGTACCGATGACTGCCAGATTCTCAGGAATGGCGCAAGCACGAGCTTCGCGAATGGTGATATCGTCCATATAGAGGTCGGCACTACCACCAGCAATTTTGCGGTAGACAATGTGGCCGCTCTCATAATAATCGATGTTGGTGAAATTGACGGTGTAGAGTTGCCAGTCGGTGGTGACGGCAATGGTGTC
>JAZLLD010000027.1:0-22782 GCA_045597945.1 Bacteroidales bacterium | reverse complement strand
TAAGGAACGGGGGAAGGGCGGGGCTCGGCTGCGGCTGCGGGCAGCCGAGCAGATACAACTGCACATGATGGATTCAGCTAAGGGCGTTTCCTGTAAGGCCCTCACTGCCACCGCCTTCCTGTTTTTGGGGGTGCTTGCTATGAATTTTTATGAACCTATATCCGAAAAAAATGATTATCTTTGCACTGGAAAATTCAAACTGCCACATAGATAGAAACAGATAACAATCAATCTCATATATACAGCCCTGCAACACGCTATGTTCCTCCATATCGACTGCAACACCTATTTTGCCTCTTGCGAGGTGGCCACCAACCCCGAGTTGGAGGGCAAGCCCGTGGTTGTGGCTAACGACAACGAGAACGGCGGCGGCATCATCCTGGCTCTCACCGTCGAGGCTAAGGCGCTGGGGCTTAAACGCGGCATTCCGCTGTTCCAGGTGCGCAGCTTGCTGAAACTCAACAACGTGGTCATCTGCCAGGTCGACCACAAGAAATACCGCCGCATCTCTCGCACGATCATGGATGCCGTCCGGCAGCAGGACATCGTCCAGGACTTTGTGCAATATTCTGTCGACGAGTTCTTTGGCACCCTTCCGCTGGACGACCCCGACGAGCTGCGGCACTATGCCAAACTTGTGAAGGACGTGATTTGGGACACCACCCACATACCGGTGAGCTGCGGACTCTCGCAGAGCTATACCCTGGCCAAGGTGGCCACCCATTTTGCAAAGCACTACAAGGGTTATGACGGCATCTGCGTGCTCATGCCCGAGAACCGAGACAAGGCACTGGGAATGCTGGAGATAGCCGATGTGTGGGGGATTGGCAGAAAGAACCGCCAGAAGCTTCAAGGGCGGGGCGTGCGAACGGCACAAGACTTCGTGAATATGAGCGAGAAAGCAGTGCAGCAGATTTTCGCTCTCCCGGGCGTGAACACCTGGCGCGAGCTGCAGGGCACGCCCTGCATCAACCTGCACCGTCCCGCACGGCAGCGCAGCATCATGCAGAGCCGCACATTCGCCTATATGACCGACAGCATGGAGAAGCTGGAGCAAGACATACGCACCTTTGCCACCGTCTGCGCCGCCAAGCTACGCGAGCAGCACAGTGTCTGCCGCACCGTGCAGGTGTTCGTCTCCACCAACCGCCACCGCGACGATCTGGACCAGTATCGCAACAGCGGGGCTGTGCGCCTCCCCTCCCCCACTTCGGACACGCCCACCATCACCAAGGCCGCCATCGCAGCCCTACACGAGCTGTTCCGGGTAGGGTTTCTATACAAACAGGCCGGCGTGATCCTGACCGACATCAGCGAGGAGGTGGGCATGCAGCTAGACCTTTTCTCAGAGCCAGAGGACGAAAGGCACCGCAAGCTGATGCGCATAGCCGACGCCATCAACCAGAAGTTCGGCGACGATACTATTAATTTCGGTAAATAACAGCGGCCACAACAATCCATGTTTTTGAAAACATGGATTGTCATGGATGGCCTTGGAATAATGTAGCGGGAATGATGTGATGTGGGCTACGCCACAAAAGCTTACACGCCCATAATCCTACGTTCTACAGTCATCAGAACATGTAGCCCATCTTGATGTAGAGGTTGCTGAACTTGTTGTTGTCCTGCTCGTTGAGGGCTGTGGCCCAGTCGACGGAGAGCACAAAGTTGTCGTTCATGGCTGCCTTGAGTCCGCAACCGGCCGAGATATGGGGTTTGTACGTCTCGGCTGTACGATAGAATCTGGGATTGGTGGTGGGGTCGCAATTGACGATGGAGGCTGCATAGGGGTCGGCCAGCACCTCGCGGTCGGGCTGCACCACCATGCCTGCATCCATAAAGGGATTGAGGCCGATATAGAAATGCTCCTTGCCCACCTTGAAGTCGAGCACCTGGGTGCGCAGCTCGATATTGGCAAAGGCTATGCCAGGAGCACAGATGCGGTTGCGCAGCACACCACGCAGGCTGTTGCCGCCACCGAGACCCTCGTACACGCAACGCTGCATGTAGAGCTGGTTGAGGTAGTTGTTGAGGTAGAAGGGGCAGTCGCCAGCCAGGTTGAGCTGGGTGCCAAGGCGGTAGGCAAAGGTGAGGCGGCGCTGGATGATGGGGATGTAGTCACGCCAAGAGGCGTTGAATTTAAGGTTGTTGTAGGCACTCATATCACCCAGGCCGGCATAGTAGGTCACGAAGGCATCGGCATGGATGCCGCGGCGGGGATTCTGCTGACGGTCGCGCGTGTCGTAGGTGATGCCGCCATGCAGATAGGGCGAGAAGCCGCCATGGGTTTCGGCACCAGAGATATAGCCCCAAAAGACGTATTGGTCGTAGAGGGTTGTGGCAGAGGGCAGTTTGTCGGCCTCGTCTTTCACATAGCGGTTCAGGCGGTCGATATCCACCGAACCGATATTATAGTGCAGCAGACCCAAGCCGAGATTCCAATACCACGGATGGGAGATCTTGCCCTGCAGGTCGGCCGAGAAACGGAACATATCGCGCTTCATCTTGTAGTAGGCACGGGTGAGGTAGAAGGGGTCGGCAGGGTCGGTATAGGCCGGATTATAGTCGGTGGCATAGCCGTTGAAGCCCAGGAAGTCGCACATCTGGTCGGGCATATAGGTGAGGTCGATGCTAAGACGATGATTGGGAATGAGGTACTTAGAATCGTAGCTGAGGCGGAAGAGCCCATAATGTTTGGTGGTATAGGAGGCCTCGACATAGAAGGAGTGATAGTACTCGGGATAGATGGCTCCATCGCCAAAATAATAGATGTTGGTGAGCGCGCCAAGCTGGAGACCGAGGTCGGCATCGTAGGAGAAGCTGGGCAGCACGCCGAAGGTCCAGCCTTTGCGGACGTTGGCGGAGTCTTGCGCCTGGAGTAGATTGGCGGCAATAATGGTGAGGAGAATAGCTGATAGTATTTTCTTCATATCTTTATATTTTAGGATTTATTTTTTGCGGACGAAGATTTTCTTGCGGAAGATGAATAGGACAAAGATGATGAGGGCCAGGGCCAGGATGCCCACGGTGAGCAGGCAGTGGCGCAGACTCTGCGGGCCGAAGCCCATGAGCAGCAGGATGGGGAAGCCGAAGGCTATGGCGGGGATGGTCTGCAGGACAAGGTTGTTGGCTGCAGGGGTCTCGAACTTGGGGTCGATCTCGCGGAGGAGAATCATGCCGTTGGAGGCAGTGCCGGTGAGCATGCCGAACATGGAGAAGAAGCCCTCGTAGGGATATTCTGGATAGAGGTGACGGGCACAGAGACGCACAAAAAAGAAAGTGCCCACAGCACCTAAAGCACATACCAACAAGAGCGGCATCCAAATACCACGAAGGTTGTTGAAATCGATGGCGGCGGTGCCGGCCACGATCATGACATCGAAGCAGGTGCCGGCAATGCGGTCGAGGGTGTAGTTGTTGATGTATTCGCGCTCAATTATCTTGACTTTGCGCATACGGTTGATGACCACTTTGACCAAAGAGCCGAAGATGGTGCCCCAGAGGAAGTTGAAGCCCCAGAACATGGGCTTGAGAGTCTTGACGCCAAACTCGCCGAGGTCGAGTTGCTCGACTCCATACATAAAGAGGAACACGAGGGTGTAGACCATGAGTACCAGGCTGATCTGCACGGTCATCTTGTCGATAGACTCGGCATGGGGGATTTCGTTCTCCGACTCATAGTCCTCAAGGGTGTGGACTTCCTTATAGTCGCCACCCTTCATTTTGAGAACGCCTTTGTTGCGCAGCACATTCATATAGATAACGCCCACGAGGCTGCCTACGATGAATCCTGTGGCGGCAATGCTCAGGCCGAAGTCGGAACCGGGGAAGTTGATCCCCTGGCCGGAAGCCCAGTTGCTGTAGGTGACACCGAAGTTCAAAGCTTGTCCGGGTCCCTGGCCATAGCCCATGGGGAGGAGGAGTCCGGAGGCATAGAAGAAGTCGGTGTGATTCCACCAAAGGAAGAGGGGGATGGTGATAAGCAGACCCACAAGACCTTGGATGATATAGGTGCTGGCTGTGACTGCACCGGTTTCGACCACTTTCATGGTGGTGGTGGAGCTCTTGAGTTTCTTATTCTTCAATGCCATAGCCACAAAGCCAAGGCCAAGGGCATGGTAGGTGATGATTTCCATTGAGTTTTTGTCGACCAAATTGGCAAAAAAGCCAAAGGGCTTGAGGCACAGGATGATGAGTCCGGCCAGCAATGCCGAGGGCAGCAGGCTGCGTTTGAGAATGGGGACGTTGCAACGGATGAGGTTGGCAACTAACAGGGCTATGACTATGACAAAGAATTGTATCAACCAAGCCCAGGCCGAAAGTGAAGCAAATGAGGACATATTCAGTGATGATTAATGATTTATGAATTATGAGTGGGCAACTGCCGTATGTGTCGGATTACTCATAAACTATAATTCTTATTTTATAAATTTTATTGGACGCTGGGCACCCAGTTCAAAGTGGAGTTTGGCAATGCCGAGATCCATCTGGGTGTAGCCCACGAGGGAGAAGGTGGCACTGGCTCTGACTTCAGGTTCTGGACCATCGGCTATGAGGTCGAAACGGAATTTCTGCTGGTTGACGGCAGTGGGGGCTTTGAGAGCCGCCTCAACGGCATCTTTGAACCACTGAGGACTGTCGGGCCGAAGATTGCTGACAGCCTCGGCGGTCTTGCTCCGGCGGACGCGACCTGCATCGGCACCATAGCCCAAAGCAATGGCGCAGCCAATCTTCTCACCCTCAGCCAACTGATAGGTGCCCGGAGTCTTCTTGTAGGTGAGGCCAACCCAGCAGGTGTTGAGCCCCAATGTCTGTGCTAGAAGAACTATCTGCTCGCCGTAATAGCCCAGTTTGTGCTCAAGGTCGGGAGCTTTGGCTCCAGCCATAATCAGATAGTTTGAAACGCCCTTGAACGCTCCATAACTGTGCATACCACGAAAGGCATTGCATTCATTCAGAACCAATTGGATATGGAGACCGCCCTCGGCATTAACGCGAGCAATCTCGGCTCGGAGAGCGTCGGCAACATCCTGCGGGATAGGTTGGTCTGTGTATGAGCGAACCGAATGGCGCTGATCGATGGCTTTTAATAAACTGGGATTGATCATAAATATATATTATTCATTACTATTGTTTGCGGACATTGGCCTCCAAGGCCTGACGGACAAGTCTTTTGAGTTCCAAGGTGCGGGCTTGCAGTTCGTCGCGTTTCTCAGGTTTGTACATCTCGGCATATTGAACCTTGCCCAGCTGGATGTTGGGTTTCTGCAGTTTGCCATTGACATCCACAGCCAAGCGCACAGGGAGCGGACATTTGATAAGTTCGAGATGGTAGTTGCAGTCGTTGGTGAGGGTGTGGCGACCGCCTATGCAGAGCTGGTAGTTATGCAGACTGAGGAGGAAGGGGAACACGGTGATTTCCTTGCGGAAGACCTGTGCCTCGACACTGATGCTGTCGATACCAATATTGTTGTCCTTCTCGCGCCAGTTCTTGAACTGCAAGAGTTTGGCCAAAGAAGCCACAGTAGGATTATCCATCACAACAAGTTCCTTACCATTGATGGCAGCCGCGCCGATGAGGGTGCTCATCTTGGGCTGGTAGAAAGCATTGAGGTTGCACTCGGCGGCCAGATGGAAGTTGGCCCTGCCACTGAACGAGGAGAGCATAGGCACAAGGGTGTCGATAGACGGGATCATATCCAACAGTTCATCAACTTGGATGTCTAGCAGATGGAAGTCAAGACCAACAAACAGATGGTTGACGCGAGGCGACTTATAGATACCGGTGAGTTCCATACGCGCTGCCTTGCAGGTGAAACCAACCTGGTCGAGCACGGCCACACCGTCGTTAACTGTAACTGAACCGGCGAGATCGCTGAGGTCGTTGCCAAAGGCAATGCAACGACCGATATGAGTGTTGAGCTTGACATTCATATCCTTAGGCACGATGAAGGGGTTGGCCTCCTTGGGCACATTGTCTTCAACACGCTGCTGAGCAATGGTGTCCTCGGGAGTTCCCATGCCACTGAGGATAGACATAAGCTGGTCAATATCAGCGTACTGAGAGTGGAAGTTGAGCGTGCCGTAAAGCATAGAAGTGTGGCTCAGCCAATCCTCAAGGCCATATACTTTGCCCCCAAGGTGATAGTCGGAAACGCCCCAGTAGACATCGGCCTGGGCAATATCACAGACCTCGGGTTTGTAGTTGAGCATGAATCCGGCCAGACGAACCGGTTCGCTCATGTTAGGCATGGTGAGCACGGCACGATGGAGGTCGATATCCACATCGGGATTCCACTGTTTGAGGATGTTGTCCTGTGTGGTGTCGTTGCGGACGCTGCCGCGAAGTTTCAATGTATCGGTATTGATATCAATAGAATCCATGACTGCAGTCATACGGCTAACCCTAATGTTGAAGGCGGCAGCCAACGCTTGATTTTTGTCAAGGATATTAGGAAGTCCGACATGGATGTTGGGGTGCTCGATATGAGCGACAAGACCGTTGGAGGCCATCTCCACATCCAGTTGGCCAGCGGTGATGTGAGCACCAATCTTTTCCAAGACCTTATTGCTGGTGTGCTTGGTGGGAAGCGACAGGGCCATCTTCAGACGGGGCGAAGTAGCATGGATACTGTCATAAACGACATCTAACTTATTGAAGTCGAGTGTGCCGTTGGCAGTCAACGCATCAAGATTGAGATTGGTAAGCTGCGACAGACGACCCTTGACCTTGAGATCGGCATGCGTGTTTCCCTTCATGGCAAGCGGCATGGTGTCGGGCAAGAAAACGCGCAATTCTGGCAAACTGAGGTCGCCCTTGATTTTGGCATCAATCAGCATATCGCCCATCAAATCATCCACTTGTCCAGAAAGTTGCAATTTGGAGTGCTTCATTTGGGCCGAGAAATCCTCAATCACCACGCTGGACAACTCCTTGAAAGCACTGTCGGACGAAAGATTGACATCAGCCAAGAGTGTGGCATTGATATTCTTAACCGGATAAGGCAACATCTTGGGTGCCAAGAAACTGCCCTTACTGACAGTCACTTTAGCGCCAATCTTAGGCAGCCGGCCATCAGCAACAACACCTTTGGCAGTGCCTTCAAGATCAATCTTGGCATCCACATCCATTCCTTTGAGGCTCTGAGTCAGGAAGGGTGGCAACATGGCCAACAAATCGGAGACTTTCCAACGATTGACAGAATAGCTAACATCCACACTCATAGGCTGCTCGTCCTTAGCCAAGGACACATCGCCCCACACACCGAGACTATAATCAGCCAACCGCAAACGTGTGTCTTCGTTGAGAGTGAAAGACATCTGATCTATATTGGCATGGAAAGGAACTTTCACTTCCAACAGACCTGCTTTTGAGGAACGCATGGCCTGAGTTGTGTATTCAGTGCCGTCCATGGCAAAAGTGCCATCCTCTGCCTCGAGTTTCAACTTGCCATCCATCGAAGAACTGCTTCCCTCGGCATCCACAACAAGGCCCAGACCGCTCAAATTGGCAACAATACTCTCATGGCCGGCGCTGTCTAACATATCGACAAACAAAGCGTCGGAAACCATACGCAGATCGGCCTTGAGATTAGGATCGTTCCAAGAACCGCCAACACGCATATTCACACCTTTGGCTTGCGCAAGCATAGACTGCTTTAAATCGCAATATTGCAGAGACAGATTGTTAACAGCTATCTTCTTCAAATCCACCGAAATAGTTCCTTCCGACGGAGATTCCTCCTTGTCGGTTTCCGGTTCTTCAGACGATTTGAATATTGAGAAATTGCTCCAACCGTCGGGAGATGTATAAAGATTGGCCCAAGTGTCATCAATGCGAAGCTGATGAACAATGATGGCACGGTCTTTCAAAAATGCCTTCAAGTCCAGACCTACAGTCAGAGAACCCACATGGGCTAATGTATCATTTTTGAAGGCTTTTTCAGCCAACACATTGCCGGAAGGCATATCATAGCGATTGATAAGCACTACATTCTTCACCTCCAAACCCACATTGGGATAGGTTTTAAACAAGGCGAGGTCGACTTTTTCAAAATGATTCTCGCACGTAAGATAGTCGCCAGCCAAACGGTTGACAATTGCCGTGAGGCGTGCTGGGGTGAAAATAAGCCAACATGCGACAACCACGATGGCAACAACCAAGCCCAAAACCGAGCCGAGCGAAATAAGCGCTATTTTCCAACCTTTTTTCATTGCTAACGTTTAATGAATTTGCGAGAGTTTCCGTAAATATCTGTACGCGTGAAAGTTGAGAAAGTTTGATCAGAGATGGTGTAGTCGTAATAAACATGCTGTCCCATCTGGCCATAGATATCAAGGCGAAGTTGGTCGTCCTGCGTTGACCAATTGAAGCGACTGCCCTCGCCCTCTTGCACATCCTCTGATTCGTCCCAAGTCTCTCCAGTATGATTGCTGTCGAAACGCCAGAACTCCTGCGGTGCATCGGTAGAATACCATGTGCCCTCCAACGCACTTTCGTTGATCGGACCCTCGATTTCTTCCGACTCGCAGCCGGAGAACATAGCCAAGGCCAATGCCAAGACTATCTGAAATATACGTAAATGCTTCTTATTCATTATCGTCAAGAATATAAACATCGCGATAAGTGCGGCCAACGCCATCGTAATCCAAGCCATAACCAACAATAAAGTCGTTGGGAATCTCCTTGCCGACATAGTCAACCTTGAAATCCTTTTGGAAATTGCCGGGTTTAAAGAAGAAAGAACAAATAGCAATACTGGCGGGTTCCAGCTTCTTAAGTTCGGCAATCATGTATTCCATAGAGATACCGCTATCGACGATATCCTCGACAATGATGACATCACGGCCCTTGCACTTCTGAGGGAAGCCCAGGATGGCTTTGACATTGCCCGTGGAGCTCATGCCTTGGTAAGAAGAATAGCGCACAAAAGCCACTTCGGCATCAAACTCAATGTAGCGAGTAAGGTCGGCAACAAAGAGATAGCTACCCGTGAGCACCGGGCAAAGGATGGGTTTGCGGTTCTTATAATCGTGCGATATGCGGTCGGCGACATTCTTCACAATGTGCTGAATCTCGCTTTCCTCCAAATACATTTTAAAAAATCGGTCTTTTACTTGAATCTTTTCCATATATGTTGGTAGTTGGATAAAAAATTATGTGATGAAATTCACCACATAACCTATTATTCTTCATCTTGCTCATCGGAATCCAGCACCAAACGGAAACCGAAGTAGCTATAGCCATATTCCGGGAGGTACCAGTTGCGTTCCCACACACTGCATCCCCAGGTTGGGCTGTTGAAACATCCGCCACGCTGAATACGGTTCTCGCCGGTCTTGGGGCCTTGCGGACTATTTTGTGGATTGGCAGAATACGACTCCATCCAATCGGCGCACCATTCCATCACGTTGCCACCCATGTCATAGAGACCCAGTTCATTAGGCAGCAGCCGTCCCACGGGATGGCTGTGTCCGCCAGAATTGCCGCCATACCAACAAGTCTCCCAAAGCTGATGCTGAGTGCCGGGATAGGTGGTGTTGCGACTCCGCACACCGCCCCTGGCGGCGAACTCCCACTCGGCTTCTGTCGGAAGGCGGAATCGGTAGCCGGTAATCTGACTCAGGCGGGCCACAAAGATTTGTACATCATTCCAAGAAACCTGCTCGACAGGGAGGCTGTCGTTGCCGGTCCACTTGGAGGGGTTCTCCCCCATCACGCTGATCCACAAGCCCTGGGTAACCTCGTGTTGGCCAATGAAATAGTTGCCAAGGGTCACCTTGTGCGTGGGCAGTTCATCGGCATAAGTATGTTTTTCGCCTTTAGGGCGAGTGCATCCCATAGTAAAACTGCCACCCTCAACCGGCATCATGCGGAACATGAGGCTGTCGACATAGACCATCAGCGATCCGTCGTCGACCTCCACAAGGAAAGACAATGAAGCCGAGTCCACCCCGCGAATTTCAGGCAGACCCACAGCCGTAATTGTCAGTCCCTCACCGGGTTTGACCTTAGGGCCCACATCACCCACCAGCCCTTTCAAAGGCTTGGTGTACCGACCTCCGTCAACAGCCACACGCACACATATATCGGCTTGGCGGTCAAGGGAGTAGTTGATGGTAAGAGTGTCGGCCCGTAAGCCAAAAGACACATCGGTCACATGCTGAGCCCGAACAAAGGCACAGCATGCGACCAAAAGTGCTATAGAAAGTAGCTTCCTCACAAATAGGAATTATGCGTTCATGTGGGCATCGCTCCAAGCCTCAGGGTTCTGACGCCAGTTGGCGAGAGACTCCTGCTCATTGGCACGGATGTAATCTTCCTGACAAGCCACATCGACCAAAGTGTTGTAGTCGGTGAGGGTGTGGAGTTCCACCTCGGCATCAGCAAAATTCTTCTCAGCCACGGGGAGGCCGTAGGTGAAGATGGCGGCCATGCCCTTGACGTTGCAACCCTTCTCACGCAAAGCGTTGACAGCAATAAGGCTGCTCTTGCCGGTAGAAACGAGGTCTTCGATAACCACCACATTCTGGCCTTCGTGAATCTCGCCCTCAATCTGGTTGGTGAGACCGTGGCTCTTAGCCTCGGAGCGTACATATACGAAAGGCAGACCAAGTTCCTGGGCAACAAGCGCACCCTGAGCGATACCACCAGTTGCGACACCAGCGATAACGTCGATGCCGGACCAGTTCTTGTTAATCACCTCAACGAAACTCTGGCGGATGAAAGTGCGGATTTCAGGATAGGACAGAGTAACGCGGTTATCGCAATAAATAGGAGATTTGCGACCAGAAGCCCAGGTGAAAGGGTTCTCGTTATTAAGCTTTATAGCTTTGACCTGCAGTAAGAAAGCGGCCATCTGTGTGGCCATAGTATCATAAGTTTTCATATCGCAAAGATACACTTTTTTTTTAATATGGAAAAATATTTTTTTTCTCATCACGTTATTACCCTCGATGAAACAACTCACAATTTCTTATCTCGACCACATGCTCTGCCTTCGCTCTGCCTTCGCTCTACCTTCGCTGAAGGCCCGCTCTGAAGCCGCTCTGATGACCGACGAAAACATGGACCTCTGTTTTGACACACTGAAGCAAGGCCGGGACGTGAACGTTGTCTGCCAAAACGGACTTCGCAAAGCCGCCAACTATTTGATGGACAACTACATCTTCGTAAAGGCGGCCGGAGGACTGGTGCAAGCACCTGATGGCAGCCAACTGCTGATTTCACGCGAGGGCCACTGGGATATTCCCAAAGGCATGGTGGAACAAGGCGAGACAATTGCGCAAGCCGCTGTGCGCGAGGTTCGTGAGGAGACCGGACTCACCCAGATTTCTCTCGGCAACCTCATTGCCAAGACTTACCATATTTATGATAAATATGGCGGATGGCATCTCAAGCAGACTAGCTGGTACCGCATGACCTCGCCCTGCATCTGCGACACGCTGCCGCAAAAAGAGGAAGGCATCACCCAGGCCGTGTGGGTTTCGCCTCAAGAATGCAAGGAACGTTTGCAGAATTCATTTGCAAGCCTCCGCCTATTAAGTGAAAACCTATAAACCGCCACTATTACTATGGATAAAACACTGAATCCTTACCACATAGCCATCACTAAGATTCCCACACTCGGCAACAGGACCATCCGCCAACTGATGGATATTTGCCCCGATGCCGAGGAACTATTTTCAATGAGCCACGCACAGTTGAAGGAGATTTTCAAAAATCACACCCGGCCGATTGAAGCCTTTGAGAGCAAGGCCGGACTCAAACAAGCAGAAGAGGAGGTGAAACAACTTGAAAAATATGGCATTGAAACTCTTTTCTTCACTCAAGAGAACTATCCTCAGCGACTGAACCAGAACGGATGCGAGGACACTCCAGTTTTGCTTTACAAACTGGGTTCATGCGACCTAAATCCCGACCGATCCATTGCGATGGTCGGCGCTAGAAAATGTACCGACTACGGCTACACTGTTACCAATCGGATAATCCAGGAAATGGCATCCGACAAGCCATTGGTGGTCAGCGGACTGGCTTACGGAATCGACACCGCAGCCCACCGCGCTTGCTTAGAGAATGGCGTGCCCACCGTGGCGGTGCTGGGTCATGGCCTCGACATCATTTATCCAAGCCAAAACCGCCCGCTGGCCAAACAAATTCTTGAGTGCGGAGGCGCACTCCTCACCGAATATCCGCTCGGCACAGCCATCAACGCCAAACAATTTCCTGCCCGCAACCGCATTGTGGCCGCACTGGCCGATGCTACCGTGGTGGTGGAATCAGCAGAACGAGGCGGCGCACTCATCACAGCCAACATGGCCTGCGGATATCACCGCGAAGTATTTGCAGTGCCCGGACGACTGGACGACGACCTCTCACAAGGATGCAACGATTTAATTTCCAATAACAAAGCAACCATTCTCCGCAACGCCGGCGATATTTACTATCAAATGGGATGGAAGGGTTTGCTGATGAAAAAACGCCGCAAAGAGGAACAGCAAAGCCTCTTTAACACTTTGGAACCAGATGAACAGACAATAGTGAACCTGCTGAAAAAGATTCCGGAGATGGGCATTGATGACTTTGAGAAGAATTGCGACCTCTCACTGCCGAAAATTGCCAGCACACTTCTGGATTTGGAACTAAAAAAGGTCGTCCGCTGCCTTCCCGGAAGGTTATACAAACTAATGTAAACAAAGCACTTGGCAAAGTCGATTACATTTTTTTATAGAAAAAACCTTATTAATAGACAAAAAAAGTGTAATTTCGCAGATTGAAATCATGGAATTTCACCATCAGTAATTGAACAAAAAAATACATCATACATGGAACAAACTGTCAAAGGAAAAATCTGCCAAATCATCGGAGCTGTTGTTGACGTAGTTTTCGACGATAATGCTTCACTCCCCGACATCTACGATGCCCTAAAAGTGGTCCGACCCGACGGCACCGAAGTCATTCTAGAATGCCAACAGGATATTGGAGAGAACACCATGCGAACCATCGCCATGGACAGCACCGACGGCCTTCAGCGCGGCACCGAGGTCATCTCTCTGGGTGGTCCTATTTCCATGCCCGTGAGCGAGAACATCAACGGCCGACTTTTCAACGTGATTGGCAAAGCTATCGACGGTATGCCCGACCCTGAGCACACAAAGCGTTACGGTATTCACCGCGAACCTCCAAAGTTTGAAAGCCTGGCCACATCGCAAGAGGTGCTTTTCACCGGCATCAAGGTCATCGACCTCATCCAACCATTCCTCAAGGGTGGCAAAATCGGCCTCTTCGGAGGTGCCGGCGTGGGCAAGACAGTGCTTATCCAAGAGCTTATCAACAATATTGCTAAGAAATATTCCGGCATGTCTGTCTTCACCGGTGTGGGTGAACGCACCCGCGAGGGCAACGACCTTCTGCGCGAAATGATTGAGGCCGGCGTTATCAACTACGGACCAGAATTCGCCAAGAGCATGGAAGAAGGCGGCTGGGACCTCTCCAAAGTAGACCCTCAAGCTGTGAGGGATTCAAAATGCACCATGGTTTTCGGCCAGATGAACGAAACCCCGGGTGCCCGTGCCCGCGTAGCACTCAGCGGTCTGACCCTCGCCGAGTATTTCCGCGATGGCGATGAGAAAACCGGCGGTCGCGACATTCTTCTCTTCATCGACAACATCTTCCGCTTCACCCAGGCAGGTTCTGAGGTCTCCGCATTGCTTGGACGCATGCCTTCCGCAGTAGGATATCAGCCCACCCTGGCCACCGAGATGGGTATGATGCAAGAGCGCATCACCTCCACCAAACGCGGTTCAATCACTTCTGTCCAGGCCGTCTATGTGCCTGCCGACGACCTCACCGACCCTGCTCCCGCTACCACCTTTGCCCACCTTGACGCACAAACCGTGCTCAGCCGCAAGATTTCCGAGCTCGGCATCTACCCCGCTGTCGATCCTCTTGAGTCCACCTCACGCATTCTCTCTCCCGACATCGTTGGCGAAGAGCACTACCAAACCGCACAGAAAGTCAAGCAGATCCTCCAGCGCTACAACGAGTTACAAGACATCATCGCCATCCTCGGTATGGAGGAACTTGGCGAGAGCGACAAGCTAGTTGTTTCTCGTGCACGCCGTGTGCAGCGCTTCCTCTCACAGCCCTTCCATGTGGCCGAGGCCTTCACCGGTCTGCAAGGAAAATTTGTCAGCATCGAGGACACCATCAAGGGTTTCAACATGATTCTCAATGGCGACGTAGACTATCTTCCCGAGCAGGCCTTCCTGCTTGTCGGCACGATTGAAGAAGCCATTGAAAAGGGTGAGAAGATTCTGGCTGAAACCAAATAAAACCTGGTGTTATGCAAGTAAAAATCACCACACCCGACACCATACTCTACGACGGCGAGGCTTCACTGGTCCACCTGCCCGGCGTGGGCGGCAGTTTTCAGCTATTGGAGAACCATGCCCCCATCGTATCGGCACTGACTCACGGCACCTTACGGCTTGTAACCGATGCCAAAGAGACCAAGACATTTGAGATTCGTGGCGGTGTCATCAAATGCCAGCAGAACCAAGTGCTCATTTTAGTCCAATAGACTATGTACTATATCAATAATGTGATTCTCAACGGCGAGGTAACCAACATCCTCATCCAAAGCAACCGTATTGCCGCTATTGGGCAGGACATCCCTGTGCCCGAAGAGGCCACGACCATCTGTGGCGAAGGATGTGCCGCAATACCATCTTTTGCCAACATGCACACACATGCCGCCATGAGCCTCTTCCGCGGCTACGGCAACGACTTGCCGCTCATGACTTGGCTCAACGACTACATCTGGCCCAAAGAGAAAAACTTAGATGAAGATATAGTTTATTGGGGTACACGCCTGGCCGCCACCGAAATGATTCGTTGCGGCACAACGCTTTTCTCCGACATGTATTTCCACATCCCCGCCGCCGCCAAAGCCGCAGCAGAGATGGGCATACGCTGCACTTTGGGCATCAATGCCTTTGGCGATGCCGAGAATATCACACCTTCCACTATTGAATCCACGCTCACAGCCATTGAGCCCTACCGAAATCTTGTCAGCCTTGCCATTGCGCCCCATGCCATCTACACCGTGAGCGAGAAAGGGCTCCGCAAATGTGCCGAGATGTGCCAACGCTATGGGTTGCTGCTCCACACCCACATGTCAGAGACGCAGGGAGAGGTTAACAACTGCCTCAAAGATCATGGCTGCCGGCCATACGAATTGCTACACCGACTGGGAGTGCTCGACCTCACCGGAGAACATTTCTCTGGTGCCCACAGCCTCCATTTGAGTTCTGAGGAAATCAAACTCATAGGCAGCTATCACGTCACCGTCACCCACAATCCCTGCTCCAACCTGAAACTCGGCTCAGGTCATTTCCTCCCTTACACCGAACTGCGAGATGCCGGAGCAAACGTGACAATCGGCACCGACGGCAGCGCTTCCAGCAACAACCTGGACATTATTGAGGCTGCCAAGTTCATGTCGTATTTGCAAAAGGGCATACGGCAAGACCCCACAGTGCTGCCTGTCAACGAACTACTGCAGGTGATGTCGACTAATGGCTACAAAGGCCTAGGTCTTCAAGGCGGCACCATTGAGGTGGGTGCGCTGGCAGATCTACTGCTCATTGACTTAGACAACCACGCCTTTATTCCAAACCACGACACCCTGGCCAACCTTATCTATGCTGCCCACCCCGACTGCATAGATTCTGTCTTCTGCGATGGTCGTCCCATCATGCTACACAGGCAGATAGACTCCGAATCCGTCACCTTCAAGGAGGCCCGGCGGGTGGCTAACAAACTGATGGCAAACTAATAGTACCAATAGATGTACCGACGCTTCATTTTTTTCACAACCACGATTTTGGCCCTGCTGTTCTTTGCCGCCTGTGCCATGCCGGACAACTCCGACAAGCAGATATTCCGCTACAACGAATCTGCTGGCATTGCCACTCTCGACCCAGCCTTTGCCAAGGACCAAGCCCTAATCTGGGGTTGTTCTCAGCTATATAACGGACTGGTTCGCCTAGACGAACACTGCCAGCCACAGCCTTGCATTGCCAAGCAGTGGGAAATCTCGGCCGACGGCACCATCTACACTTTCACACTACGCAACGATGTCTATTTTCATCATTCCGAACTCTTCAACACACCGGATTCGACACGACGTGTGACAGCATCCGACTTCCTCTACTCTTTCCACCGCATACTAGACCCCAACGTGGCTTCACCCGGGCGGTGGGTCTTCAGCGAAGTCAAAGACTTCTCAGCCCCTAACGACAGCACATTCATTATCCAACTACAAAAACCCTTCAGCCCATTTCTCAGCCTCTTAGGCATGGTCTACTGCTCGGTAGTTCCACATGAAGTTGTAGACCATTATGGTGCCGACTTTCGCCAACACCCTTGCGGCACAGGCCCATTCCGACTGCAGCTTTGGAAAGAGAATGTCAAACTCGTGATGCGACGCAACCCCAACTATTTCGAGTGCGACAGCCTTGGCCACCAACTCCCCTACCTCGATGCCGTGGCCGTAACCTTTATTGTCGACAAGCAAACCACCTTTCTGGAATTTGTCAAAGGCAATCTCGACTTTATGAATTCGCTTGACGCATCCTACAAAGACGAACTGCTCACCCGCACCGGGCAACTCCGCGAAAAATATGCCGGCAGAATCAACATGGTAAGCACACCTTTCCTCAATACCGAGTATCTAGGCTTTCGCATGGAGTCCCCCACCTCTCCCCTTCACGACCGCCGCATTCGCCAGGCCATCAGCTATGGATTCGACCGCCGGAAGATGATGAAATATCTGCGCAACGGCATCGGTGCTCCCGGCACCGGAGGCATGGTCCCCTGCGGACTGCCCGGATTCGACACCGTGGCCGCCTACGGCTATGACTATAATCCAACCAAAGCCTTAACCCTGCTGGCCGAGGCCGGATATCCCCATGGCCAGGGCTTACCCGTTATAACCCTTGCCACCACCAGCAGCTATCTGGACCTCTGCAAATATATCCAACAACAGCTTGGTCTCATCGGCATACAAATCAAGGTGGACGTCAATCCGCCTGCCGCCCTGCGCGAGCAGATTGCCCAGGGCAAAAGTGCCTGGTTTCGTGGCAGCTGGATTGCCGATTATCCCGATGCTGAGAACTATCTCTCACTCTTCTACTCGCCAAACCGTTGCCCCGACGGTGCCAACTACACACGCTACAACAATTCGCAGTACGACAAACTCTACCGCCAGGCCAAAACCGTCACCTCCGAGCAAGATCGCCTCACCATCTACCGACAGATGGACAGCCTTGTTATGGCCGACGCCCCAGTGGTGGTGCTCTACTACGACCAAGTGCTGCATTTCACCCATCCCAACATCCATGGTCTTAAATCCAATGCAATGAACGCATTGGACCTCAGATATGTCAGCATCGACAAACAATAAACCCTGTCCATCCGAAAAAACTATAATACAAGCAAATATGCGAAAAATCATCCCCTTAATCCTAATCACTGCCCTACTCAGTTGCTCGGCTTGCCACAAGGGCGAAACCAAGGACATCCGCTACAAAATCAAGAAAGCCGAACTGAGCACCGTTGAATACACCGTGCGCCAAATTATACGCAACAGCGACGAAACCTGGAAACTGTTGGGCGACAAAAAAGTACTGCTCTCTGTAAAGGCCACCGTGAAAGCCGGCATTGACTTGGAACAAGTGACCGACAGCGACATCAAGATTGATGGCAAGAAAGCGCGCCTCACATTGCCCAAGGCCAAAATTATGACCATCAACATCAAGCCCAAGGACATCACCATTGCTTATTCAAAAGTAGGTGCCTTGCGCAAGAAATATTCGCAGAAAGAAATAGACGAAATCCTCAGAGCCGGAGAATATGCCATCCGCACCGACCAAGACCTTCGCCAAAGCATCATCAGCGAGGCCGAAAACAATGCGAAAGACTTCTTCGAATTGCTCCTGAAGTCAAACGGATTCAACGATATAGAAATCACTTTTAACGCACAGTAATCACAACCAAACCATTAAATATCATGAATGAAAATAAGGCTGAAAGCAAAGGACTGTCAAAGTTATGGAAGGGTCTTGTCGCCATAATCAAAGGCAGCAACTTACTGGTGAAAACCATTCTACTGCTGGCAATCGTGGCCATCCTTGCCCTAGGGTTAGGCCGACTGCAAAAAGGCTTTGGCAACCACCACAAGATTTCCCGCACCATCACCCAGACCATCACCGAGATAAAAAAAATTGACGAATTTTGCACCGCCAACTACCAGGAGGAGACCGTGGTGTCCGCCAGACGCAAACGCACCTTCGGCACCGACGAAATAGCCATCATCGTCAAGGGCACCGTCCGCGTAGGCTTTGACCTCAGCGAAATGGAAACCAACATTCTGTCAGACACATCCATCGTGATCACCCTCCCCAAAGCCAAAGTGCTGGATGTGATAACCAACCCTTCAGACTGCGAAACATTCGTAGAATCAGGCCGTTGGACCCATAAGCAAGTAACAAAATACAAAAACCTAGCACGCCAACGCATTGAGAAACATGCCCTGGCCGACAACATCCTGAAAGATGCCGAGCGAAATGGCAAAGAACGCATCCAACTGCTATTCATGGGCTTGGGATTCAAACATGTGGAAATACTATTTGAAAAATAATCCCCCAAAACAAACCCTCCAATAAATAATACATATAATATAATACAAAGCAGCTCAACCAATATGACATACAAATATCTTCTGAAATTATTCTGGTCGGCAGTGCTGGCAGGTGGATGCATCGGCATTGGAGGCACTGTATATCTGAAAGTTGGCGGTGTGGCAGGTGCCGTGCTTTTCTCCATCGGTCTCATTGCCGTGGTGTCATACCGGCTGAAACTCTTCACCGGGGCTGCCGGATTCATCACACGCAAAAGTTGGTGGGAACTTCTGCCCATCTTGCTGGGCAACATCGTTGGATGCTGGCTGCTGGCGCAATTGCCCACACATCTGGATGTGAGTGCCATCATCGCCTCCAGAGCCGCCTGCCCCTGGCCCCAAGCCTTTGCCCTGGCCATAGGCTGCGGAGTGCTGATGACCACAGCCGTCACCTTTGCCCGCCAAGACAAATGGCTGCCACTGCTGTTCTGCGTGCCCGTATTCATCCTATGCGGATTCTACCACTGCGTAGCCGACGCATTCTACTATGCAGTTGGTTGGCAACAACTTAGCCCAGGCCTATTCCCCGTCTATCTGGCAACCGTTCTGGGAAATCTTATTGGCTGCAACATTCCTTCACGACTAGTGCCAAAACTTTAACCCACAACCCATTTCAACACCAAATTATGGAAAGACGTAAACACCTCATCACAGTCCAATTATTACAAACAAATTCGTAAAACACTGATAATCAAAACTTATTTTTTTCAAAAAAAAAAACAATCACATCTCAAAAAAAAGTTGTATCTTTGCAAAGTCAAAATCATTGAAAGATTAGGCCTCCTATGCCTATTTTTTGAGTAAAGAGGATTCAACTCAACAAATAATGGCATGTTAATAAATAGAATCCTCACCACAAAACACAATCAGCTATGAAGAAGATTATCCTGGCTCTATTTCTCCTTCCACTAATGAGTATCTGTGCCCAAACCACCACATCCAGCAATGTGCGATACGATATCGGCGAGGCACACGACATGATAGTGCGCACCATCGACAACCACCGCATCGTAGCCCACAGTGCCACAGGAACCCACACACATAATTTCATAGTGTCCGAACTCAACTTTGGCTCTTCAAACGCCTTCTCCTGCAACCTGGGGCAGCTGTTCTCCCTCCCCGACGACCATTATGTGGTCAAAGACATGTGCGTATACGACGGCAGGTGCTATTTCTGCGGTGTGATGCACAGACCCAAAGAAGACAGATTGGAGTCATCCATTGATCACCAAGGATTTATAGGATATCTTGACATTAGCAATATAGCCCCTAGTAGCAGTGCGCTAAACCTTCGCCTAGTCCCCCAGACCGACAGCCTGACACGACTAGTGGCCTACGACCCAGAGGCAAACAGCATCCGCACACAGATTGCCGCCATCGGTGGTGGTGGCGACGACAACTGGGAGAACATTCCGCCCAACACACCTCTGCTACTGGAAATATCCGAAACCGCCTTACCCGGCCAGCCCATAGCCTGGGAATACGCACTGATGAAAGTCAGTTCCACTGAATTCCCGAGCGAACGATTTCACGACATCTGCGTGACCGACGGCCTCATGCGAATAGTTGCCGAGCTAGAAAACGAATCGATGACACCGCGGGGAATATCCAACAGACATGTGATACACACTGTCAAAAGAGCCGGATTTCATCATCAGTATTTCTTTTATTCCAATTTGCCCTATACCGATGAGGCAAGCTACTTCCCCCGACCGACGGATACATATTCCTCATCATCAGTATATTCCATCGGAAACCCCATGATGATGTGCCCTATCTCTCGCGACAGCTGCTGCTTGGTCTACGGCACTTACTACAATACAAGCGGAGCCGGACAATACAGCCTGCTGAAACTGGACGAGACAAACCAAATTTCATGGGCAAAAACAATTCACCCTCAACAATATCCTTATCTGCTGGACCTGGACTATTCTCCATCCGACAACACGCTGGCCGTGCTGGGAAGAGACAACTCTTTCACTAACGGCAGACTGTTCCTTGTGCCTCTGACGGGAACCGGCTGGCCGACCTACATCAAGCTCCACTGGCCTGACGGAAAGTTACAGTCGCTGACCATGTACGACTCCAACAAACTCGCACTCGGAGCAACATCATCCAACAACAGAGTCTATCATCTGCTGCAAAACCTCAACTCCTGCTTCGACTATGCCCCCAACTGCCTGGAAACCGACGACGACGAAATAAATAGAGCAACTATCTTTCAGTCCGAAAAGCGGAATTTCACATGGGCAGAAATCGACAACGACATCTGGATCTGGTCCACTTCCATAGTCCACCCCCAGGCCGTTCCAACGACCAACACCTGCCTCCGCAGATAACCTACCAACAAAAACCAACATCGCAACAACTTAATTCTTAAAAATATGAAAAAGATAATATTGTGCCTGTTATTAACAGTCTCCCTAGGTTGTGTTGCCGAGGCCCAAAGCTACGACACCATCTCCGGGCGTCCGCCACATGCCTACCTGGATTTCTGGTTCGATACCGCACCTTGGTATCTGAACAACACTGTTGACTACTGCTTCCGTCTAAGCTATAACATTTATTACTACCGCGGATCTAACTACCGCCTACAGATAGAACGGCAAAAAGCCTACGACCCCATCAGGGTTGTAGGCCTGGGCTGCATGGTGGCCATGGACAGCACCACCAACTGCGATCACCAGGCCTTTGCCGTCAGAGACCACACACCGACAAAAGACCCCCAATACCTCTACCTCTACAAAGACAACTCATTGAACAACCCTCTTCTCGACTCTTCTGGCTTCTACATGGACACAGTAGAGCTATTGGCCAAAGTGCGCTGGGACACCGCCACGCCCAAAGTGTATTTCTCCCAGCACAGGTCCGACCCCAGCTACGGCCGCGACTCCTGCTGGATCTATGAGGTCATGCTGGATTCTGCTATCGACCTTGAATCATACTACCTTATCGGCGGCACCTTCCCCCAGGACTACGACCGCTCCCTGGGCACGACCACAAGTTCGGTTTCCCCCATCCACTACTACGGTATCCAAGCGCCTTTCCCTATGCGAGTTTTCGACTGCGACCCTTCCGGCCCATTTTACTACTTGCAGGATAGCACGGGCCGTATCCACAGCCGTGGCTGGCCGTCTGTTTTCTGGCTGATGAACGACTCCATTACGCCGGCCCGCATATATGACGATTATTTCGGATTGACCTACGGCTGCATGTTTGACCATCGGTACGCTTTCGGCAGATTCTTCCCCATCATTGAATCGCTGCACCTGACCACCACCTCAGAAGACGAAAGCATGGGCATGGCCCTTGGCGGCGGATACTACAGCGACTCCACCTACAAAACAATCCGAGTCTGGCCTAGGCCGGGCTACGCTTTCTCGCACTGGAACGACGGCGACACACACTACCGCCGAAGCATATTCCTAACACAGGACACTGCCTTTACAGCCCATTTCAGAGGCTTGGACACCCTGATTCTCACCACCGTGGCACAACCTGCCGAAGGCGGAACCGTGATTGGCGGTGGAATTCAATTTGAGGGCTACAACCGGCTGCAGGCCCTCCCTGCAGAGAACTACGTGTTTGACCACTGGGACAACGGATCCAACAATCCCTCTCGCACCATTCACCAAATAGGCGACACCACGGTGACCGCCTACTTCCACAAACTCGACTCTTTTGTGCTAAAGATGGAACTTATCCCTCCAGAAGGCGGCTCATTTAGGTTCTCCACACCCTTAATCGCACACGAAACACAATTCAGACAGATAGACTCATCCTCCGCACTTGTGATTGAGGGCGGCATGGTTGACATTGAAATCGAACCCGGCAGAAACTATCTGATTGACAGATGGTCTGACTTGGACACCGGCTTCACATTTTATACGAGAACCACCACCATCACTTCCGACACACTGATCAGCTGCTATCTGAAAAAGACAGACAACGACGCCATAGAATTAACCCCCCACGCCCCACGGCTCCCCCCCCCCCCCCCCCCCCCCCCCCCCCCACCACCGCGCTCCCCCCCCCCGCG
>JAZLLD010000026.1:0-4724 GCA_045597945.1 Bacteroidales bacterium | reverse complement strand
ACTTACCAAGGAATAGGAGTTCCAGAGGCGACTTGCCGAGAATCGGTTGTTTGCCATCTTCAGTTTGTTCTCCAAGTCCTTCAATACTGCGTATGTAAGCGGTTCGCCTTCGTTGTTCCAGATGATTCGCAATGCCTCGATATCGTCACGATGCTCATTGCAGTACTGCTCGAAGGCTTCGGTGGTGTCCTTTGCTTCCTCGATGGAAAATCCTTTGCTGATAAGGGTGTCTTCGCCTGGCATCAGTATCTCCACAAACCCAGCATTGAGGATAAGCAGATACTGACGAGCCTCGGGATGGTTGACTATTGAGGCCACCAGGCCTTTACGCTCGTTGTTAGGCTGGTTGATGTCTTCAAACGGAGGCAACGTTTGTTGTTCGAGAGCCGTAAAGATGGCCGATGCCAGCTCCTTCATGTCGGTCGTAGCCAGTTCGATGAACTTATTGCGCTGCTCGTCGTTGCACTTGTTGTAGATGCGAGCGAGACGAGAAGCCAGTGTCCTAAGGTACTGATCGGTCACATTGCCATGTGTAATCAGTTCGAGGAGGCGCTTAAAGGTAATGGTTTCCTTCTGTTCGTCATCCGTTCCTGCCGAGGGAATGTGCATTTCGTGTTCGGTTACACCAACGGCATCCACTAGGTAGAAGCAGTCTTTCGAGAAAGCATTAGGGGTGACATTGCGCAGCTGCTCGTCACCGATGGTACGAACGCCACGCCCCTTCATCTGGACATAGAGGGGGAGCGACTGCACATCACGCATGAACATGACCACTTCAAGCGGTTTTACATCTGTTCCTGTAGCCACAAGCGTACAAGTGACTGCAATGCGAAACTCCTTGTCGTTGCGGAAGTGGCGAATCAGTTCATTGCTGTCGCCTGCGCTGTAGGTAATCTTCTGCACGAAAGGATCGTCGGGGGCTGTATGCCCGAAGACCTCCTTGGCGATGTTCACGATGTTGGTGGCATGTGCTTCATTCAATGCAAAGATGAGTGTCTTGGGCAGATAGTCCATGTTGGGCTCACGCTGTGGGTCGGTGAACAACTCGGAATAGACACTATCTCTATATGTTTCAAGCACCAGTTTTATCTGGGCTGGGTTGACAACGCTTCGATTGAGTTCTTCTTTGGTATATTGCTTGGTCTCTTTCTGGCTGATGGTTTCCACCTTGCCGGTATAACGTGTTTCACGTCTCAGTTTGTCTCCTTGCTTGATGGCCCCGCCATTCTCTGTAGCCTCTGTCTTGATGCGATAGATACGGCAATCCACGTTCACACCATCGATGATACTCTTTTCGAGAGTGTAGTTGACGATGCGGTTATTGTTGAAGAAAGCCATGGTCTCAGGAACAGGAGTGGCTGTGAGGCCTATCATCTTGGCCGAAGAGAAGTAGTCGAGAACCTTCTTCCAGTTGCCGTAGATACTGCGGTGGCACTCGTCGATGATGATGACATCGAAGAAATCCTTTGGCAAAGTCGGATTCTCTGGCAGTTCTACAGGTGTGTCGCTGGCGTCGTCATCATCGTCTGTATCTGTGATGTCTTCGCCCTTTAGCAAAGAGAATAGTCGCTGAATGGTAGATATTACCACATTGCTGTCGCTTGGAATTTGGGCAGACTTCAAGCGGTTGACTGTGTAGATAGTGTTAAATGGGTCACCAGTCTCAGTAAGTCGGAACATGCCGAACTCACCTTCTGCCTGCTTGCCCAGGTTGTTGCGGTCAACCAGGAAAAGGATTCGACGCATTGGGGTGTATGCCAGAAAACGATATGAAGCAAGGCAAGCCGTGTAAGTCTTGCCAGCACCTGTGGCCAGCACCATCAGGGCTTTGTTCTGCCCTGTGCGGAATGACTTTTCGAGTTCGGTGATTGCCTCAAACTGACAATCGCGCAGTCCTTTCTTCTTTAGTGCAGGAAGACCGGCGTAGGGATCCTCGAGGCCCAGCATCTTGGCCAACTCCTTTGGGGTATGAATGCGGTTGACAGACTGCATGTCACCATCCCTATCACGAAAGTCGCGGAAGTAGGTCTCCTCGCCATTTGACTGATAGCCAAAAGGCAGTGGACGTTGCCACGCCTGATAACACAAGGGTACTCCGCGAGCATACATTTCGGTTTGTTCGCAAACACATGGTGTTGTAACATCCACTTCGGCACGCTTGGCTTCAAGAACGCCTATTGCCTTCCCGTTGACAAATAGAAAGTAATCTGCTTCACGATTGCTATTGAGAAGACCTTCACGAATGGCAGCGGCAGTAATGGTAGGCGAATAGAAATCTCTATCCACCACCTGCCAGCCGGCATCTTCAAACATTTGGTCTATCTTAACCCTTGCTTTCTCTTCGGGAGTCATGAACCTTGTTATTTTAGTCGGGTTCTATCAATTCGTTTTGGTCTTCTGAATGGGTAGAACCCATTAACCCATCAGTCCGCCTTTACCGTTTCAATCTGCAAAATTACAAATTTTTCTTCAAATAGACATCATTTATTTATTAATTTGTAGATGACTGATAATATAATTGATTATTAATAAAACATATCCATACGCGATTTCTGATGTTTCACCACGCAGTCCAAAAGACTCAGAAACCAATAAAACTTATAGGTGGCAACAGTATTGTTGAATACCGCTCCCAGTTTTTCCACAGGCAGACTATCGTTTTTGGGCAGTGCCATACTCGGTTATCTTTTATTTATCAATCACTTGCAGAAACAACTAGTTTCTAATCATCTGCAAATATACGAAATTATTTTTATATAGCAATCATTTTTCGCTAGTGAGAAGGCCCTTCTCCTCCAACTTCCCGACAACAAGCTTGTGAATCTTGGGGCCGGGGTCGTTGTTTCTATGGGCTTTGCTGAAGTTGTCGTCGGCGTAGGGTTTTTCGGACGAATTGAGGAAGGCTTGCGTGGCGGCCTGCCAGGTGGTCAGCCCCGCCACCGGACGGCAGATGCGCTTCTCCTCCACCAGGGTGTGCACCAGCACCGCCACGGCTATCCTCGTGGCCTCGGCTTTGCCGGCGCTCTTCAGCACCACATCACGCTGGTCGCCACAGAGCACCGCCGGAATGGCGTTGAAGGTGGTGGCATCCAGCGCGTAGTCTATGACAATGGTCTTGCAGATCTCGGTCAGACAGTCCTGCACCAAAGCCTTGTCGTAGCCGCTGGCCACCTCGAAACAGTGCTTCAGATCACGCTGGTATGCAACCTTTTCGCGCTTCTCGTGCTGGCGGCCCACGCCCATCTTGTCCAGTTTCGCGCCGTTCTTGTCGCCCAGGGCTGCGGCCTCGCCCACCTTGTCTATCAGCCTCGCCACCTCGGCCAGGCACTCGCTGTTGGCCGTGCAAACGTAGAACTTGTTCAAGGTCTTCAGCACCTCGCGCTGGAACGCCAGCTGCCCCTCCTGGCCGGCATCCCTAAAGTCGGCATAGTATCGCATCAGGCACTGGCGAAAGCACTGCTCCACATCCTCGGCACGACCGCTGGCCAACACACTGCGCCCCTCCCCCAGGGGCAGCTCCACCACGTCGGTATCGCCCCTGAGCCCAAGGCCCAGAGGTTCCAAAAGTTCAGTGCTAGGAGACAATAACATAAAGGCAACAGTGTGTGTGACTTAATAAATATTCCTTAACGCGAATTACCGCAAATTATCCGTGAATTTTTTCGTAAATTCAAGAGCGCAAATCGCCGCCATTCAAAACATCTACTCCTGCTGCGCAAAAAAAATTCGCGAACCAATTTTCGGACAATTATCGGTAATTCGCGTTCAAAAAAACCGACATCGCCAATACCGATTAATTCAGGTGCCGTGTTCATTCAATTTGCAAAGATACAAAAAAAAAATTGTTAATACACAATATTATTTTCGCTTCCGTTGGCGGCAATATGTTTATTCTCCTTCCAACAACCGCACTACCAGTTGGTTACATGGTGAAACAATGTTCATAAATCACGTTTCGCCACCATCAGCCCCATTTTTGCGAAAAAGACCGCATCCGGCACACAATTATCTGCCATTCAGCGGATAGCATCGCCTCTTTCGGCAGAAAAGCCTCTCGCTTCAGTTCTACCGATTTCTCCTCGTTTCTACCCATTTCTCCATAATTTCTACCCATTTTCCACCCTCCGCACGGCCTGGAGGCGGAAAAGTAGAAATGGTAGATTTATTTTACTGATTTTTAGCATTTTGCAACCAAAATAAACCAAAAAATAGTCGTATCTTTGCAACCGGAATTCAACAAGGGATCCCAGCCAGGCACAGCTCCCTACAGGGCACGAACTACATAAGTCATCCTGAGTGACCCTGATGTGCCGGATGACGCTAAAAGAACCTAGTAATATGAGAAAAAGTACTAGAAAAAAGCACAAGGCATCACATGCCGCCCCCCGCCGCCACGGCAACGCCACGGCAGCCGACAACACCTACACCCTCGACACCCTGGTCCAGGCCCTGCGCTCCGCGCTCAGCAGCCAGCCCAAGCCCGCAGCCCTCGAAGACTGGCTGCCCGGCTCGATAGTCTGCGACATGCTCAACATCAGCCTCCGCACCCTCGAGAACTGGCGCACCAAGAAGCTCATCCCCTACAGCAAGGTGGAGAACAAATGCTACTACCGCCGCTCCGACATCGAAGCCCTCCTCCAGAACAACCTCAGCCGAAAGGAGGGTCGAGATGAATAGCACCCCCAACCCCATAGGCCCTATAGACTCTATAGGTTCTACAGCTC
>JAZLLD010000025.1:0-22716 GCA_045597945.1 Bacteroidales bacterium | reverse complement strand
GGCGTTGACATCGTCGATGCCGATAATCATGTGTTCGAAGCGAGCCTCAAAGGTGATGTCGGCAGCTTCCATTACGAAGCTGTAGAGGCTATTGGTGGAGACGAGTTCGCCGTTGACATACCAGCCTGTAAAGAGGGTATTATCGTCGGTTTCCTCGATTAAGATGGTGACGTTCTCGCCTTCAGCATAACGGCCGGCACCAATCAGCTGACTGCTGTGGTTGTCACCATCATTATTGCAGGTGGCTGTGAGGGTGACCTGGTAGGTGGGGATGGCCTCGAAGTTGGCGGTGACGTCGATGGTCATGCCAGCAGCCATCTCGGGGATGGTTACGCTTACGGGGTTCTCGGTGTATTCGATAGCCTGACCCATGACGCTGACGGTCCAGCCGATGAAGCGGAAGCCATCGTTGGCAACTGCCTCAGCCTCGACTGTGGTGCCGGGCTGGTAGGTGTAGGTGCCAGGAGCGGGAGTGGTGGTACCCATGGTGGCGTCGTTGATAGTGAGGTTGACGGTCACGGGGTTGATGGCGAAGATAGCGGTATAGACGGCATCGCCGGTCACGGTCACGGTGCGGGTTGCATCGGTGTTGCCATCACTCCACTGTACGAAGTGGTGGTTGAATGCGGGAGTTGCGGTGAGGGTGACGGTAGTGTTGTAGTCGTAGATGCCGCCGCCGGTTACGGTACCCATGTCGGTGTTGTTGCTGACAACGGTGAGTTCGTACTGGTTAGCCTCGAAGTTAGCCACGACGTCAAAGTTGAGACCTGCCATCATAGCGGGAATCATCTGGGCGATGGGGTTGTAGGAAGTGGTGTCGCTCATGCCCATGATGGTGTAGGTCCAGTGGGTGAAGTGGTAGCCGGTGTTGGCGTAGGCCATTGCATTGATGACGTCGCCGACCTCGTAGGTGTAGGTGCCAGCAGCGGGAATGGTGTAGCCCATGAGGGTGTCGTTGTAGCTGAGGTTGACAGTTACGGGGTTGTAGGCAAAGGTGGCAGTGAAGGTGGTGTCGCTGGTGACCACGATGGTGCGGGTGGCGTTGGTGTCGCCGTCATTCCACTGCACGAAGTGGCAGCTGAGTGCGGGCACTGCGGTCAGGGTTGCGGTAGCACCGGCCTGATAGGAACCACCGCCGAGCACGGAGCCCATAGCCTCGTTGTTGGAGAGTGCGGTAACGGTGTAGTTGGCGGTAGCAGCCTCGAAGTTGGCGGTAACGGTGATGTTCTGGCCAGCCAGGAGTGCGGGAACAACCAGCATGACGGGGTTGGTGGTGTCGGAGCCAGAGCCGAGACCCATAGCGATGGTCCAGTTGCTGAACTGGTAGCCGTCGAAAGCGTAGGCCATAGCGTTGACAGTGTCACCAACCTGGAAGGTGTAGGTGCCGGGAGCGGGAGTGGTGGAACCCATGGTGGGGTTAGCGTTGGCCAAGGTCACGGTCACGGGGTTGTAGGCGAAGTTGGCTACGAGAGCGATGTCTTCGGTGGCTACAAAGGTGAGGGTGCTGTTGGTGTCGCCATTGCTCCACTGGGTGAAGTGTGCCAGAGGCATAGCCACGGCGGTGAGGGTGACGGTGTCGCCATAAGCGTAGGTGCCGGCGCCGGTCACGCTACCGAGGGTTGCGGGCATTGCGCTAGCGCTGACGGTAACGGAGTCGGGCAGGATCTGGGTGCAGTTGGCGGTGTAGGCCAGCAGGGTGCCGTCCATGGGCTCTTCTGCGGAGAGAAGCAGTGCGCCGGAAGCATCGTAGATGTCGAAGCTTACCTCGTCAACATACATGCCGCTGGACCATACAATATTATAGGTGCGGCCGTTGCAGACGTTCACGTTGGCGGTCTGATAGGAGCCAGTGCTAAGGGTGAGGGAAGCCACAGTGGTGTTGGTGGCAGCATCAACGAAGTTGAGGTAACCGCCGTTCCAACCGTCGCCGTAAGAGTCGGTCATTTCCACGGTGAGTGCGCACTGGTTAGCAGCATCGCAGAGCTCGGTGGTGAAGGAAATGGCGTTGCTCCAGGTGCTCTGGTCGGTAGCACCGCAGACAGCTTTAACGCTGACATAATAAGTGGTGGCATCGGTCAGGCCAGTGAGGGTGACATTGGTAGTGGTAACATTCACAACGGTCATGCTGTCGATGTCGTTCACAGTACCATAAGCCACAGCAAAGTTGCTCTGGGTGGTATCCAGCAGACTCCAGCTGATGGTAGCGGTGGAGTTGGTGATGTTGTTAACCACAACGCTGGCCACAGGAGCGCAGTTGGCTGCCTCGGTTACGTTGAGGGTGTAGTCGTGAACGATGGTGTAAGTGCTGTTGGGGCAGGGGTTAGCACCGGCTGCTGCAGCAATGGAAGAGGTGTAGCTATCGTAGTAGCTGTCGGCACCAGCGATACGCATGCGGTACATGCCGGTTGCGGTAGTTGCGCTGATGGGGAAGGATGCGGTAAGGGTAGTGGGGTTGGTGTTGGGTGCCTCGCCTACATACACAACTTCGTTAGCGTCGAAGGTGAGAGAGTTATCCCAGTCAACCCAGATGATAGTACCATAGGTGTAGCCGGTCTGATAGGTGATGCTGACATCGGCAATGGTGCCGGCAGCAACGGCGCCTACCATGCTGGCGTAGTTGCCATAGTAAGGAGCAGAGGTAGGACGAGTGGTGTTGTCGACTACCTGGTCGCCGCTACCAAACTGGAGGCGGACGATACCCTGGCCGTCAACAGAGGTGGGTGCGGGCTGGCAGTAGCCGGTGTAGGCCGAAGCAGGAAGACTCCAGTAGCTGGTGCTCTCGCCGCAGACGGACTGAACAAAGAAGTTGTAGTTGGTTTCTGCGCTGAGGCCGTTGATGACAGCGGTGGTGCTGAAGGCATGAACGGTGTCCATGAGTTCGGGGTTGCTGCCGGTGCCATAAGCCACAATGTATTCGGTAGCATCGCCATTCCAGCTGACCTCGGCACTGTTAGCAGAGAGGACCTCTGCGGTGACGTCGGTGGGAATGGGGCAGTTGTTGACCTCGCGAACCTGGAGGTTGTCGATGAAGACAGCGCCATTGCCGTAGTTAGCCACGGTGTAGAACTGCAGGATGATGGTGTCGCCAGCATAGTCGGCCAGGCTGATGGAACGGCTGGTCCAAGTGCCGGGATCGCTGTTGCTGGAGCCGTTACCGTCGTGGTTGAGGGTGTCGACATCGGTGAAGGTGTTGCCACCATCGTTGGAAATTCTTACATATACGGCGCCGGAATTGGCGTGATGTGCAAAGTCGAAGACAAGTTCGCGGTTGAGGCTGTCAAGCACGATGGCAGGGCTGTTGGTGGTGGCCACGCCGCTCTGCACAAAGTAGTTGTACATGCGCATCATCTTGTTGCCATTGTAGGAATAAGTACCCCAGATGTAGTGGGGGTTGTTGTTCATGGTAGTGGAGGTGGAGGCAGTGTTGTCCCAGCAGAGGGGCACCATGTTGGTCTCCTGATTCTCGAAGTTCTCGGTGTAGTCGGCGGTCTTCTCGCAGGGGATTTCAATTACCTCGACGTCATCGAAATAAGTGGAGGCACCAAAGGTGGAGTAGCCTTCGAAGATGATGTACTTGTTGCCGGAGGTCTCGATGGGGAACAGGTAGTTGTACCAGCCGGTAGCTGCTTCGGCAGGAGCTGCGCCGTAGTGGCGGTGAACCTCGCCGAGGAGGACGGCACCGGTGGTGTCGTTAGCGGAAGAGGAAGCCCAGAATTTGAGGCCTTCAAGAGGATGACCGGAAGCGCTCTGGCGGTATACCCACAAGGAGAGAGCGTATTTGCCGCTGCGGTCGATGGGGAGTTGGCGAGTGCTCATCCAGCTGGAGGTGCCGGTGCCCTGGTCTTGCAGAGTCATGGCGCGGCTGCCGCTGTGATGAAAAGAGGTGTTGGTCTTAAAGGGCTGTGTCTTCACGCCAGTGGTGGGGTTCTGATAGTACCAACCCTGGGTCCAGCATTCGGGGATTTCGTCGCCGGTGTAGCTCTCAAAGTCGTCGGAGAAGAGAGGACTGTCGGCAACGGTGCACATGGTGTGGAGCACCAACACGTCGCTCCATTCGGATTGGTCGTTGGTGTCGCAGATAGCGCGCACATAGACATAGTAGTCGGTATTAGCAGCCAGGCCGGTAAGGGTGCGGCTGGTGTTGCTGGTGGTGACCATGGTCATGCTGTCAAGGTCGTTGACGGTGCCGTAAGCCACCTGGAAGTTGTTCTGGTTGACATCGCGGGGAGTCCAGTTCACCACAGCGGAGGTGGCGGTGATGTTGCCGGAGGCTACGCTAGCCAGAGCTTTGCAGCTAGGTGCGAGAGTGATAGAGATTTCATCAATATAAGAAACGTTGTAGGCCGAGGTGCTGCCCTGGATATAACGCAGTGCGATGTGAGCGGCGTTGGCGGGCAGAATGTCGGTGCTGAAGTCATGGAGCACATGAGTGTAAGCGGCTGTAGCGGGCAGCTGCTCAAGCATCACGAAAGTGGTGGTGTCGGCAGGATTGCTCATCACGCCAATCTGCAGAATGCCGTAAGAGGCAGAGTACATGCGATAGTCGAATTCCATCTGCAGGGTCTCGATGCCGTTGGAGAACAGAGGCAGGGCTGCCACAGCGGGAACATTGTTGCTGTAGCCGCGCATGACCAGGCGGTTGGAACCGTTGGAGTAGGAGCTGCTATTGGTCATGAAGATCTGAGGAGCGTTGGCTGCGGTGGAACCGCCGGCCATGTACTGAACAGCTTCGGGCCAGCAAGCGGGATAGTTGCCAGCAATGTCGTTGGAATAGTAATAGCTGGTGGCGTAGTTTGCGTAGCCTTCGAAGTTCTCAGTCCAAGGAGCAGTCATAGTGGCGCAGAGGGTGCGGGCACTGGTGCTGACGGCGGCAGAGAGGTCCTCGCTGCTGCACATATCCTGAACGGTGAAGGTGTAGCTGGTGTTGGGAGTCAGGTCGGTCAGAGTGTAGGGGTTGCTGTTAGCTACCACATAGGTTGCTTCAGCACCGTTGGCAGCGTAGCCGATGCGCCACTGGCTGATGCCGCTCACGCGGTCTGCCCAGCTCAGGGTGACGCTGCTGCTGGTGACAGCATCAACGCTCACGCTGGCAGGCTCGATGCAAGTGGGTGCGAGGTCGACGGTCAGGTCGTCCAAGAACAGAGTGTAGGTGCCAGAACCTGCATAAGTGGTGCGGAAGGCGATTTGGTCGCCAGTACCATTATAATTATTAAAGTACACGCGATAGAAAGCATAGCTGCTGGTCACGGTGATGGTGTCGTAAGGCACAAAGGTGGAGCCTTCCATCACGCCCACCTCGAACACGGGAGTGTTGTTGGCGCTGCGCGCATAGAATTCCACTTTCAGCGTGTTGAGGTTGGCCATGGCGGGCATGGCAGCAATCTCGGGCTGCTGAGAGTTGCTCTCGAATTCGTAGTAAACAGGAGTGCTATGAGAGTTGGGGCTGTGGTTGTAGGCACTGGGGAAGGTCACCGAGCCATTGGAACCGGTAGCGTAAATGGTCCAGCAGTTGGGGTTATCGCCAGTAGCGAAGTTGTCGAAATTCTGGGTGTAAGGAACAGCGGTGTAACCAGCGCACTGGGTGGTGAAGCTGATTGCGCGAGAAGCCTCACTCATATCGGTGGCCGAGCACAGCGACTTCACGCAGGCGGTGTAGTCGGTGTTGGGGGTCAGGCCGGTAGCGGTGAAGGGGTTGCTGTTGGCGGTGTACACCAGGGTGTCGTTGCTGCTCACCAGGGGCACTTCCCACTGGGTGGCGCTGCTGCGCTCGTTCCAGGTGAGGGTGGCATCGTAGGCGTTCACAGCAGTGGTGGCCAAGTTGGTGGGCTTCATGCAGGTGGGAAGTACTTGCAGTACCACGTTGTCCACATACATGTAGCTGTAGTTGTAGGAGCCACCGCGAGGATTCTCGCTGGTGAGCACAGGAGCGTCGTAGAATGCCACATACTGGCCTTCTCCGGTGTAGTTGGAGAAGATAACTTCAACGTTCTCAACCACGCTGCTGCCATTGATGCCGATGGTGTCGACGGTCACAAAAGTGCTGATGTCGGTGGGATCGCTCATCACACCCACGAGGATGCGGCTATAGTAGGTGGAGGAGGTAGAGCTGTAGCTCTTGGCATCGAAGGTCAGCATCAGGTTCTGCACATTGCCAGAGAATTGTGGCAGGGCGGCATAGCTGTATGTAGGTGTGGTGGTGGAAGAAGAGGGGAGGCTTGAGTAGAAATACAGTGCGTTGCTAGTCTCGCCCATAGAGGTGCTGGTGGGGTAGGGATACTGGGTAGCACTGTTGGTACCCTTGGTCCAGCAGGGGCTGATGCTTGCGCTCGAGCCAGTGCTGTAGCTATTGAAGTTCTCAGCAAAGGGCAGGTCGCTCATGGTCAGAGGCACGCAGCTGGTGCGGAAACTGGTGGTGCGGGCGGTGCTAGTGTCGCCTTCGCCACAGATGGCTCTCACGCTGATGGTGTACTGGGTATTGGGACTGAGCATCATCAGGCTGAGAGTGGTGTCGTTCAGGGTAATGGAGTTCATGCCCATGATGGCGGGCTCGATAGTGCCAAGCCACTGGGTCTCGGTGCCGAAAGGAGTGAAGCTCACGTCGGCTGTGGTTGCAGTGATGTTTGAAACATTCAAAGTAGCGGGACGAATGCAGGGCTGTGTGCCGCTGGGGCTGATGCTCAACTGGATGTTGGCGCGGTAGGTGCTGGTGCTACCAGTCTGAGCGCTAGCGCCAGTGAGGGTGCCATAGTCGGCATAGGAGTCGCTTTGGACATAGCGTCCGTATCCGGAGATGTAGGTGTAGTAGTACTTGTGAGTGTTGCTGTAGTTGGAGGACTGACGGCAAACTACCACCACAAGGTTCTCCGAACCGTTGTAGTAGAACGGGGTCTGCAGCGCATACTTCTCCCAGCCAGTAGTGCTGGCCAGGGTTCCGTTTGTAGCGGAATAGACAAGCTGTACATCATTCAGGCCTTCCCAGCCACTATTCAGGTTAGCGGCGCTGGTGGTGCCCAGGTAGATGTTCAGTGTGGTGAATGCGAAGCCAAAAGCGTTGGAACAGTTAAACGCAATGGTGTCGATCTGTCCTGCCATACCAATCTCATCGGCAGTGTAGAGAGCTTCCATCGTGCCGTTTTTGTAGTAGTTGCAGAACGGCGACTGGTAACTTGTGGTAGTACCATCACCGATCGTCACCGTAGTGCTTTGCGCATTCATTGCCCAAGGCAGCAACATGGCCACCAAGAACAATAAAGTTTGTACGGTTTTTCTCATTGTTGAATGAATTTAGTTAATAACATGTTTTGAATGTAATTGTACTCGTAGCTTTAAATTGTTGAGATTTAGTAGTATTGGTAGTTGCTTAGTTGGTAGAAGTATGATGCAAATATACAAATTATATTTAATCTATCAACAAAAAGATGTTAACAAAATGTGTTGATAGCTGTTTTTTGCAAGCTTGTTTACCTACCACTAAATAGGTGTTTGCACTAGAAAAGATGTACTTTGCGTTGCAATTTACACGTTACAATCAACCATCATTTTTTTCAATTTTCGCAGCAGAATACTAGTGAGAATTACAAAAGTCTGCCTTCGCTTTTCCTTCGCTCATCCTTCGCTCGTGGATCAATAAAAAAAGGCGAACAAAGGCCGAGTCTATGCTGGTTTTGCTCTGTGTCCTTTTTAGTGGGTTAGGTTGCTGGATATCATCATTGTGTGCAGAAGGCGGAGATGGTAGGTTGTCGAAGCTCCGGCATTGGTGACATTTGTGGGGGTGTGGAAGGAGAATGACTTGGTGGATTCTTGGCAGAGGTATCTTGCGTACTGTGAGCCTTTTCTGAGTGCGATGGTGTCGGAATTCAGTGTACGGAGAAGTGTGTTTAGGCGGTAGAGGGATGAGTCGGAATCGTTGTAGCAAGTTTTAAGTCGGCGGGCTTCGCTTTCGGTGGGAATGTGCCATTCCGCAAGGTCCTGCTCGCTGTAGTTATTGACCAGGGTGTCGAAAGACGGGGAACTGCTGTTGGCTGAGTGTACTTTGTCCCAGTCAGATAGGCTGATGAATGTGAGCAGTATGGCATCTTCGGCTGCGGTGTCCACAAAAACAACCAAGTGGCCTTGGAAGATAGAGCACGGTGTGATTCCAGTAGTGTCAATGATAGTAATAGTGTCGCGGCGAATAGTGGTGTCGGCTTGAATAACTGTGTCATTCAGCGAGATAGAATCTGCCGGCTCAGTAGGCCACTCTGCAGAATTGGCCGTCGTCTCTTTGCTGCAAGATAAGACAACAAGCAATAGAAGCAGAATCAGTAAAATACGCTTCGGCCTCATAATTATTAGCTATCGGAAAAATCGTGCTAGATTATCCACCAGCCTATTGATTGCAAGGAACTTGCAGTTCGTGCTCGCCGGGTGGAACGCCCAATTGCGCCGAACGCTATTTGAGCATTTCTTTGAACTCTTTGCAAGGCCTGAATTTTGGTTCTTTGTGTGCTGGAATCAGGAGGCGTTCGGTGCCTTGTTTGATGTTCTGGTAGCGTTCCGCTTTGTGATACACTTCGAAAGTACCAAAGCCTCTCAGGTTTACGTCCTCGCCCACATACAGGCAGTCCTTGATGGTTTTCATGAATTCCTCGAAAATGAGAGCAATGGCCACTTTTTCAATCCCAGTTTTGTTGGCCACATCGGCAACGATTTCAGCTTTTGTCATGTTGTGTAAGATTATTTCTTGTTACGATATAATTTCAAAAAATCCTCATGCGCAGAAATATTTTTTCTCTTCTGTTGCTATGAAAATTATTTTTTGAAAGGAAAAACGCTGTAAATATTGTTTCCCAATACGTTACAGCGTTTTCTTGCGGAGAGACAGGGATTCGAACCCTGGGACCCCCAAAAGAGGTCAACGGTTTTCGAGACCGCCCCGATCGACCACTCCGGCATCTCTCCGTTTGGTTTTTAGCTTGTTATGCGAGTTTCTCTCGGTCGAAACGTTTTGCAAAGATACAAACTTTTTTTGAATTACAAAGAAAAATGTTTATTTTTATCGTTTTTTCTTGTGTTCAGATTTAGAATTCTGCAATTTAAACAGATGAGAACGGCTCTGAGTTGGGGTTGCGATTCTGTTTTTGGATTTTACATTTTACATTTACGGTTATTGTATTTGTTAACAACATGTTGCGAATGCTAAAATGTAAAATTTACATTTGATTTGTAAAATATACATTTGTGGATAGCTGGCCGAAATATGGCAAAAATGTAAAATGGATTTTACATGTATGATTTTACAAAATAGGCACCCAAGCAGTTGGTTACTAGGTGTTTTGCGTCAAATGTAAAATGTAAAATTCATTTTTGTAGTATCTCCAGCCCCCAAGCCCTTGAACCATGCTAATTGCGTTTTGTCTTTTACATTCTTATGCCGCTTGCAAATTCGGTTTTTGCACCACCCATGAGACTGAGCTCTGCCCTCGCTCCTGCCGACGGGTCTAGAACGGGTCTTCAACGGGCCTTCAACGGGAGTGTGGTGAAGGCATATTTTGCCACGCTTTGTCTGCCTTTGTTTTTGTATTAGTCGAAATTGGGTCTGTATGATTGCGAATGAGAAGGCTGCTTTGCGTCGGTGTTGGCTTGGCTGTGTGGTATGCGTAGCTATGCTGTGAACTCGCTGAAGGCCCGCTGTAAACCCGCTTTCGGAGTGGTTCGGCAATGGGGTGCCGTGATGTTCGGAGTGTGGGTACGGCGGGCCTTTTTGGAGTTTGCTATGGAGTGATTATCTGTTTGAAATGCGGCGATGAATGTTGCCCTCGGGAGTCTGCAGTTGGAGGATGAAGAGTCCGGTGTGGGGGAGTTGAATGGTGATGTGGTCGCCTTGGGCAGGCTGGCTGAGAATCTGGCGGCCGTCGATGCTGTAGAGGGTGATGTGTTGGATGGGGGTGCCGTTCTGTTGGATGGTGATGGTGCCGTGGGCGGGGTTGGGGTAGACTTGTGCTTGGTTGTCAATAATTTGGCCGATGCCGTAGGTGGGAATAGTGTCGGTGGTGGCAGAGGCGAATACCCAGTCGGTATAGGCTGTGTCGCCGCACAATCCGCGGACATAGAAGTCGTATTCGGTGCCGGCCTCAAGGTTGTTGATATAGAGGCTGGTGTCGTGGGTGGTGAAAGATTCGCCACGGCCTTGGGTGAATCCATGACGGCCGTATTCCACTTCCCAGCGGTCGGGTGCGGCGGTGTTGTTCCAAGAGACTTTGACAGAAATGATGCCTATTTCGTCTACTGTGAAATTGGTGATGTGGCCGCAGTCGATATTTTTGCTCACGAGGCGGAGGCTGTCGATGAAGATGCGGGATCCGCGTACACGGGCTTTCTCATTGGCCGAGGAAACAACGATGACCACCATGGAGTCGGCTTCTTTGAATTCGTAGCCGGCAGGGAAATATTCGCTGAGCGAGAAATAGTCCATGGTGAAGGGTTCGTAATTTATTGTGTCGTAGAGCTGATAGAGCATCTTGGATCCTGCGCCAACCAGCATACGGCGATGGAGGAGGGTGTCGTAGCGGGTGCCAAAGGCCACGATGGCGCCATTGTCGCGGACGGAGTCGACATTGCTGGCAATATATTTATAATATCCGATAAGTTTTTTGGGCTCAAATCCATTCAGTGGGAAACCGCCGGAGATGAATTCGTTGATGTCGGTAGAGTCGATGAGTTGGAGCATCCAGTCCATATTCTGCATGTCTTCAAATATTTGGTCGACAAGGGGAAGGATGTTTTCCAGATGGATTTGGCCGGAGGCAATGATGGAAGGCAGCACGGTGCCGGTGATGCTGGAATCCAGGAAGGAGGAAGCCAGTGAGTAGGCGAGGGGCGTCATCATGTCCTGCATGACGAAGGATTCGGCCACGAGGGCTCCGTGGCCCTGCGGCATGTTGACGGGGTCGTTGTCGATTTTGCCCACGGGGAGGGATGCCTGTATGGGAATGTTGAAGCCGGAGTAGTTGATGGTCTCGTTGATTTCGTAATGGGGTATGTCCCAACCCTCGGGCAGCTTGTAGCCATAGTCGATGGGGAGGGAGAGGAACATCATGGATGCCGAGTCGGCGGGGTAGTCGTTCCAATTTTCAAAGCAGCCCAGGGGCACATCCATGGTGTCGATGGCGATTTGCGCACGGCTGGTGGTTGCGGATGCAATTAGTGCGATAAGGAAAATGAAAGAATAAGCAATTTTTCTCATATTGTATAGCTATTGTTGTGTTATAATATTTTTGTTGTGGCTATTTAAAATAAGGTGGCCAACGGAGTCCGGTGGCCGCCTTTAGATATCCTCAGAGTTTATTCTTGCTGGGTTTCGCGGCGTTTGTTGCGAATCATTAATATTAACGCAGCAGTTTCGAAAATGAGGTAGACCGCGAAGCAGATGCTAAAGCATAGGGTGAACTTTTGTGCGCTGGCGATGTGGGTGAAGTCCCAGAGGCAGAGCACGATGAGGTGGAGGAATAGGCCGCCCAGGTTGATGCCAAGGAAGTTCTTGACAAAGGTGCGCGGGTCTTTGTAGGAGCTTTGTACCACGGAGTAGTGCTGGATGCCTGTTACGACGGCAAAATACAGCGGTAGGACCGACAGGATGGGCAGATAGAAGCCCGCGCCAATCCAGAGGGTGGCAAAGCTGACCAAGACTAGCACGAGGGTCAGCACTATGATTGAGACGTAGTATTTCTTCATTTATTGATGAAATGGATGGTCTCTTTGGTGGTGTACTTCTCGCAGTAGTGGCAACGGAGTTTGAGGGGATCCTTCTCAACGATATCGAAGCGGGTGGGGATGTCCTCGCAGTTGGTGATGCACTTGGGGTTGGAGCACTTGACGAAGTTTTCCACGTGGTCAGGAATCTCGGTGGAGAATTTCTCGATTACCTGGTAGTCCTTGATGGTGATGACGGTGACGAAGGGGGCGATGAGGGCCACTTTGCTGACGTCTTCCTTGGTGAAGTGTTTGTTCTTGATCTTCACGATGCCTTTGCGGCCGAGTTTGCCGCTCTGGAGGTAGTTGCCGATAAGTACTTCGTCGGCATAGTTCTCCAGGCCGAGGACGCTGATTACCTGATATACTTTCTCAGTGGGGATATGGTCGATAACGGTACCGTTTTCAATTGCGGGTACGATAAGTTCTTTCTTTGTTTCCATGTTGATGTTTTATTTGTTGATTATATCAATTAGGTTTGTTGGTTTGTGAGCCCGGCTGAGGCTGGGCGGCAGACCAACTGTTCAACATTTATTTTGCACCGAGGATGGATGCGATGAGTGCCTGGCGGACATAGACACCGTTCTGGGCCTGCTGGAAATAGTAGGCGTGAGGGGTCTTGTCGACATCGGTGGTGATCTCGTTTACGCGGGGCAGGGGGTGGAGGATGCGCATATTGGGCTTGCAGCCTTCGAGCATGGAAGCGGTGAGGATGCAGCTGTCTTTGACGCGCTCGTATTCAAGCAGATCGGAGAAGCGCTCGCGCTGTACGCGGGTCATGTAGATGATGTCGGCTACGCCCATGATATCGCGGATCTCGTGGTACTGGTAGTATTTGAGGCCTGCGTCTTTGATGCTCTTCTTGACCGACGAGGGCAGTTTGAGCTCTTCGGGAGAAACCAGGTGGAAGGTGGCGTTGAAGTTGCACATGGCCTGAACGAGGGAGTGCACGGTGCGGCCGTACTTCAGGTCGCCGACGAGGGCGATGTTGAGGTTGTCGAGAGTGCCCTGGGTTTTGCGGATGGAATAGAGGTCAAGCATGCACTGGGTGGGGTGCTGGTTGGCACCGTCACCTGCATTGATGACTGGCACGGAGGCCACCTCAGAAGCATAGCGGGAAGAGCCTTCCTTGGGGTTGCGCATGACGATGATGTCGGCATAGGCCGAGACCATCTTGATGGTATCGTGGAGACTTTCACCTTTCTGGACGCTGGTAGCGCCGGGGTCGCTGAAACCGATGACGCGAGCGCCAAGTTGGTTGGCTGCGCTCTCGAAGCTGAGTCGTGTGCGGGTGGATGGCTCAAAGAAAAGGGTTGCGACTACTTTGTCGCCAAGAATGTGCTGCTTGGGGTTCTTTTCGAAGCCTTCGGCAATATCCAGCACCTCAAGGTATTCTTCCTTGGAGAAATCGGTGATGGAGATGAGATTGCGTCCTTTAAGTGTGCTCATATTAGTAAATTTTTAAATTAATAATCAAATTGGTACGTGTTTAATTTCTGGCCAATCCGTCGATGGCGGGTTGGAAAGTGTGGTCTAAGTCAAGGGCATGGCGGAAATCTTCGTGGGCATGAGTCTTGTCGCCCATAAGCTCGTAGGCGCAGCCGCGATTGGTCCAGGCCTCGATAAAATTGCTGTCGCATTGGATAGCGCGGGTGAGGTATTCGACGGCCACGGGGTAGTCGCCATAGGTGAAGAGCTGGATATATCCGCGGTTGTGCCAAGCATTCTTGTTGTTGGCGTCGATGTCCAGCATTTGTTTGTAGAGATCTTCGGCCTTATCCATTTGGTTGACATCCTGGTAGAACATGGCCAGGGCGTAGCGGGCGTTGTTGTTCTCGGGTTCAATGCGGAGGGCGGTGGTGAGATATTCCACTGCCATACCGTCCTTGTGGGTGGCATAGAGTACGCCGAGCTCTTCAAATGCGGGCTCGTACTCGGGATAAAGGTCGCAGACCTTACGTAATAACTTGATGGAACTCACGGTGTCGCCGGTCTCTTTGTAGATGAAACCTTTCATGAAGAGAGCCGTGCGGTTCTGAGGGTCTTTGGCGGTCACCTTGCCCAGGTTGTCCATTGCGCGGTCGTAATCGCGGCTGTAGTAAGCGATTTCGCCCATCTTCAAATAAGCGTCAAGGTTGTCGGGGCTGAGCTCAAGTGCGTGCTGGAGGCTTTGGTAGCTGTGTTCCACATCGCCGTTGGCAAAATAGGCATCGCCGATAGACATGTGGTATTTCAACTCTTTGTCGTTGATTGATATAGCGCGAGATAAGTCGGCGATAGCTTCGTTCACACGGCCCATGCGCATATATATCTGCGAGCGCTCGTAGAGCAGATTGTCGTCTTTGGGATGCTTGTGGATTTTTACGTCAAGAACTTTAAGGAACTCTTCGTCGGTGAGATTGGAATTGGAAGAATTGTGCTGGCATCCTGCGAAACACAGGATGGATATGAAGAGTAGGATAAGTGACTTCAAATGTTTCATTAGGATTATTAACGATATTTTTCTTATTATATTATGTGTAATTAATATTTTTTTTCTAAAATTTTATCTATTTCATCAATAGTCTGCTCCAACGTGGTTGCGTGAAGCACTGCCATCGAGCGTTGTTCGGTGATAGGCAGGCTTTTGCGCGACAGGCACCAGTATTCCTTTATCTTTCTTATTTTGCTTTCGTTAGGCACGTCTCGTTGCAGAATTGCCGCGTTGAGTGTGGTGATGAACAGGTGGGCGGCCTCCAGCGAGGCCTGGCGGTCGTCCTCGGCGATAGTCCCTTTGATTTTCAGTGGCAGCAGGGGGTCGTAAAGCACTCCGCGGCCTATCATGAAGTCTTCAATCTGTGGAAAACGCTGGCGCAGACGTCGGTAGTCGGCCATCTTGCAGATGTCGCCGTTATAGATGACCGGTGCCTTGAATAGGGGGAGCACCTGCTCAAAGGTGTCCAGGTCCACCTGTCCGCTGTACTGTTGGCGGCCGGTGCGGGGATGCACGGTGACATTGGCCAGAGGGTAATCGTTCAAGATGGGTATCAGATTGAAAATCTCTTGGTTGCTGTGATATCCGAGCCGCATTTTAACGCTTAGCTTGGGCTTCATCTTGGGCACAATCTGCTCCAATATGCTGCGCACCTCGTCGGGGTAGGGGAGGATGCCGCTGCCGCGGTGCTTGGCCGCCACTCTTCGCATCGGGCAGCCTATGTTCCAATTGATTTCGGTGTAGCCAACTTCATACAGTCGGTTGGCCAAGTCTATAAATTCAAGCGGCTCTTTTCCAAGTATTTGAGGTATGACTGGAATGGAGCCGACATTGTCTTCGGGTATCACATCGTCTATCTTCTTCCATGCGTCGGCCAGGTTGCCGTGGGTTAGCGACAGGAATGGCGAGACTGCCAAGTCTATCGCTCCCGGGAAGCACTGTTCGTATGCTTTTCGGAACATCAATTCCGTGAGGCCCTGCATGGGAGCTAAGATAATCATGGCTATGCGTTATTTTTCTTGTGGGCCAGTTCGCGGCGTTTTTCAACTACATAGTCCTGAAGCTTGGCTGTCAGCTTGTTTCCAACCGTATGGGTAGGGGTGAAAAGTACGCTTTCCTGCTTCACATTCTTGGTCAGAATCACTTCCTCTTTGTCTACCAGCATCACAAAATTGAGCAGCACGCTCAGGATGCAGAGGCATTTGATCATGCCGAAGACAGCACCGAGGATTTTATTCAGCGCATTGAGTTTGACCATTTTGAAGATACCTTCCACAGCCTTGCCCAAGAAATGAGCACCCACAACCACACCGGCAAAGGTGATGAAGAATGCCACGAGCACGGCGCCCTCACCCTTGAGGTTCAGCGCATCGGCCACCCATGTCGAGAAGTGCACGCAGACCCATGCGCCAACAATAATCTCGCCCAGGGCAACAATTTCGAAGATAAGGCCGCGTCGCCAACCCTTATAAATAAAGTAGCAGAGGGGAATTGCAAGGAGTATGTCTAAGAAGTTCATGAGGTGATATTAATTATTAATTGTTTGTCTGTTAATGTTATAAAAAAACGAGAACGTCCCCCAATAAGGAGACGTCCCGTCAAATACATCTTTGATATAAGTAAGCACAACATAATATACGGAAAAAAGAAAATTTTGTTTCATTTTTTTAGATATTTTTTTGTGCTTTTTTGTTAATGTAAATATTTTCAATCAGTTGTATTGCAAAAAAAACAACACATCCAACAGCCAGTCCTAAAAGTCCGCCACAAATCACATCGCCAGGGAAATGTTTGCCCAGATAGGGGCGGGAGTATCCCACCAGCAGTGCCCAGCCATAGATCAGCAGGCCGAAGGCCATGGGCGACAAGGCTGCTTTGCGGGCGGTATGGAACTTATTGGCTTTGAACTTGCTCACTGCCTTTCTGTACCGTAGCGTAAGGAATGCCGCCAGGGCAAACACATTGGCCGCATGGCTTGAGACAAAGCCGTAGCTGCCGCCGCACGATGTGCGGAACATACGCACGTCTTCCAAGCAGTGGCAGGGGCGGAGGCGTTGGAACACATTCTTAAAGCCGACCACCGATATCCTGTCCGACAGCAAGAAGCAGAGCCCTATGCCCAGCAGCACCAGCCATAGTTTCTTGGGCTCATAGCGCATGGTGGTGAAACACAGGAATATGACAAGTACTATTGCCCACGACCATCCCTGACTGGCCGTCCACATTGTCCAGTCGGCGGCCGTGCAATGATGGTTATTAATCCATCGGAACAATTCTATGTCGTGGCTGATGAGGTCCATATTATTCCTTAGTGAGTTTATTGAAAATCATATCCTTCAGTTCCGGAATATTGAGTCCCGAGACTGCCGAGATGAAGAGTGTGTCGATATTCTTGGGCAGATGCTCTTTGAGCTGTTCCATCATGGTGTCGTCCATAATGTCGCATTTCGTCACCGCCAGAATACGCTCTTTGTCAAGCAGTTCAGGATTGTATTTGCGCAACTCTTCAAGCAGCACTTCATATTCGTGGGCAACGTCGAGCTGCTCGCAGCTGACCATGAATAGTAAGATGGAGTTACGTTCGATATGGCGCAAAAATCTCAGTCCCAGTCCCTTGCCTTCGCTCGCACCCTCGATAATGCCGGGAATATCGGCAATGCAGAACGATTTGTCGTCGCGATATTTTACGATTCCCAGGTTCGGCACAATGGTAGTGAAAGGATAGTCTGCAATCTCGGGCCGTGCGGCGGACACAACGCTCAGGAATGTCGACTTGCCTGCGTTGGGGAAACCCACAAGGCCCACATCTGCAAGCACTTTCAGTTCGATGATAATCCAACGCTCCACAGCCGGTTCGCCTGGCTGTGCGTAGCGCGGGGTCTGGTTGGTGGGCGACTTAAAATGGTCGTTGCCCAGGCCGCCTCGGCCGCCTTTGGCAATAATGACTTCCTGGCCGTGCTCTGTCACCTCGCCCAGCACCTCGCCCGTCTCAGCGTCGCGGCACACGCAGCCCAGGGGCACATCCAGAATCTGGTCGGCTCCAGTGCGGCCGGTGCAAAGGTTCTCGCCGCCATGCTGGCCGTCTTCGGCAAAGACATGTTTGGTATATTTCAGGTGCAGCAGCGTCCAACGCTGGCTGTTGCCTCGCAGAATCACATGGCCACCACGACCACCGTCACCGCCGTCAGGGCCTGCCTTGGCATTATATTTTACACGAAGCAGGTGGGCCGATCCGCCGCCACCCTTGCCCGAGCGGACAAAAATTTTAACGTAGTCTACAAAGTTGGAAGTCATTGGTTTTTAGTGTTAAGAGTTGATATTTCATGAGAAAGTTCTAGAAAATCTAGTATCACTAGAAATTCTAGAACTTTATAGTTAATCGATGCGATTATAAGGTGTCGATAGCCTTAGCGATATCGTCGGAGATGCGCTTGATTTCGCCAAGACCATTGATTTTCACCTCCTTGCCCTGCTTGCTGTAGTAGTCAGCCACGGGAAGGGTCTTGTTCTCGTATTCAACGAGGCGGTTCTTGATGGTCTCTTCGTTATCATCGCTACGACCGCTGACCTTTGCGCGCTCAAGCATGCGGCGGATGAGTTCCTCGCGGGGAACATCCAGGCGCACCATGCAGGTGAGGGTGCGGTTGTGCTTGGCCAGAAGCTGGTCGAGAACCTCGGCCTGAGCCACATTGCGGGGGAAACCGTCGAAGAGGATACCCTTGGTGTCGCGTGCGATAGCCTTGTCAATCATCTCGATAACGATGTCGTCGCTAACCAGCTGACCGGCATCCATGATGCCTTTGATGCGTTTGCCCAGTTCGGTCTGGTCTGCAATTTCTTTGCGCAGCAGATCGCCAGTGGAGATGTGGGTGAGACCGTATTTCTCAACGATAAAATCGCTCTGAGTGCCTTTACCGGCGCCGGGAGCGCCAAAAATGACGATATTTTTCATGTTATTATATTGTATTATTCAACAGATTCGATAGTGAGGTTGAAAACGAGGGGGCTGTAGGGCATGATGTCGCGACCAGCGCCACGTGCGCCATAACCAAGCTCGGAGGGCATAACCAGGGTGATTTCGCTGCCAGCGGTCTGGCCCATCACGCCTTCGTCCCAGCCCTTGATCATGGGCTGCTGACCTACTACGTAGCTCAGGGGCTCGTAGGGGCGGCCTTCGGTGTAGATGCCACCGGCCTTTGCGTCGGCCTCGCGGCTGGAGTCGAACATGGTGCCGTCAATCAGGCGACCAGTGTAGTTGATCTTAACGTTCTTACCAACAGCAACTTTAGGACCGTCGCCCTTCTTGTTCACGATTACATAAAGGCCGCTAGCGGTGGGCTTTACAGTGATGTTGTTGTCGGCAATGTACTTGGCGATAGTTGCGGGCTCATCGTTTTTGCGCTGTTCCATCTCCTGGATGAAGTTGGCCTGCTCCTGTGCGAGTTCGTCCTTGGTCACGATTTCCATGAGGGAGATTTCGTAGTAGAAGTACTGGCCTGCGCCCTGCTGATACTTCTGGGGCATCTGGCCTGCCTGCATGAAGTTAGCGATGGAGTCGGCAGGAATCTTGAAGACGGCCTTGTCGCCGACATGCATCATCTGCAGACCTTCCTGGATGTCGCCTTTGAACATGCAGTTGCCGGACACCTGGAAAATGCGGTCGGGGTGGCCTACATTGGTGAACAGGGTGTCTTCGTCGAGGAGGAGCACCATCTCACCAACCAAGAGGTCGCCTACCTGAGGCATCTCGCCATCAGCAACGGTGGTCTCGAAACGATACAGAAGACCATTCTCGGTTTTCTTGAATTTGTTGGAGTTGCAAGCTGTCATGAAGGCAGCGCAAGTCAATGCTACGAGGGCAATTGATAAAATCTTTTTCATTTTGTTACTAAGTTATATTATTATTTATTTATCAAACAAAAATGTCAAATCTTTTTTATATTAGATACATTATATATAATTACCATTCTTGACTGCACCCTGTCGCCGTCGCCCACCACGCCGTAGGCGCTGTTCGAGGGGGCAATCATCCACGATTTGCTGCCATAATGCAGCTGCTGCAGCAGGTCGTCCAGTGCCGGCGTCACCTGGCGTTTGCCAATCTCCAGCGTATCAATCTGATGCGTGTAGATGGGCGTTCCGTCAAGCGCTTCCAGTCTGTAGGTCACCTCCACCGTCTCGCCCGTGGCTATCTGTGCGCCCGAGCCTTTCTCATATTCCATAAAGAAAGCGCCTGAAGGCAGCTGCTGCATCTTCCAGCCTCTGCGCTGCATGTAGCTCTCAATCTGGGTGCTCTCCGACTGGATCACCACGCGGTTGGCATTGATCATATTCTCCTTCACCAGGGTGCTGGCCTCCGGCTCCAGTTCAATCACCGGAGTGCGGTCACCGCAGGCCGTGGCCAGGAGGGTGGAAATCAGTGCTATATAGAGGTTTCCTTTCTTCATGTCTATAATTTCATAGGTTCAACGCCGCTCACGCCCAACAAATCTTTCACCACCTTCATCGCCTCGTCCAGCCCGGTCAAGCAGGTAGCTCCTGCGGCCTTGGTATGGCCGCCGCCGCCAAGCTCTCGTGCGAGGACGTTCACATCCACCGTCGTCTTGGCTCTGAACGACACCTTGGTGCGCGTGGCCTCCTCTCTCAGCAGTGCGCCCACCTCTATGTCCTTCATCATCAGCGTATAGTTCACCAAGCCTTCCATATCTTCGCCGCCCACGCCGAATCTGCGCTGGTCCTCCAGCGAGAATGCGAACATGGCCACCTTCTGCTCGGGGAATATCTGCAGCCGCTCATTGATGGCAAAGCCGTAGAATTGCATCCTATTGTAAGAGAAAGTGTTGATGATTCTGTTGTGGATGTCGGCCGGCTCGATGTCGAACTGCACCAGCACTGCCGCAGCCTCGAAACAGCTGGGCTGGCTGCAGCTGAAGGCAAAGCCGCCCGTGTCGGTCTTCAAGCCCGTGTAGAGGCATCTGGCCGAGTTGGTATCCAGCAGATTGCCGTCCCAGAGGGCCTGGCTGAGCCAGACAACCAGCTCGCAGGTGCTTGAAATATCGGGGTCAGAAACGATAATGTCGAACTGGTCGGTGGCGGGATTGTGGTGGTGGTCGAACAAAATCTTGAAAGCCTGCGCATTAATCAGCGCGTCCTGCAAGAAATCGATGCGCGAAGCCGCATTCAGGTCGCAGCCGATAATCAGGTCGGCCTGCGCCATGGCCTTCTCGCAACCCTCGCGGTTGGTATCGCCCGACAGAATCCGCTCGCTGCCGGGCAGCCAGGTGAAATTCTTGGGGCATCCGTTGGGTAGGATAGGGGTGACGGACAGGGCCTTGGTGGCGGCCTTGTCCAGTTGCAAAGTCAAGCCCAGGAGGCTGCCGCAGGCGTCGCCGTCGGCATTCATGTGCGAAACCAGCACGATATTTCGGGCCTCGGCAATCCGTTGCCGGATTGCCACTAGCTGTTGTTTATCAAACGATTTTGCGTACATTTCTCCTAGTGATTTTGCATTATTTCAACTTGCAAAAATACTATTTTTTTATTGATTATTATTATTTTTTTTCAATATGCAATGTTTTTTTTCAAATACCGCATTTCTCCGCCATCTGAATAGCGGTGTTTTTTGTTGGCAGAAGTTGTCCTCTCGGCTCTAAATGTGGCGCAATTTCTTCAATCGTCGGATGAGAGAAATGGTGGAAAGTTTTGCCAATTGTACCGCACCGAAACCGACACAACTCCGCCTTTTTTCTCCGCCTTGGTGAGCGAACCTAGAGCGAAGGAAGAGCGAAGGAATATAGGATAACTCGCAAATGCGGATTTCCGTGAATTGTCCGAACTCTTTTCTGTGAATTTCATTGTTACGCAACAAAATAGTTCCCGGAATTTTTTTCGGATAATTCCCGGCAATTCCCGTTAAAAAAGTTGATGAGGTTGATGAGGTTTTGAAGGCGGCTTCTAATTGTGGTGACCTCTAAAAATTAGATAATCTAAGTTTCGCAAGCGAAACTTATGAACTGAAAGAAATTATCAGAAATGTTCCAGAAATTATTAATAACTAGCAATTTCTGATTAATTTCTGGCAATTTCTTTCAGTCCTTCTGGCCGAGCAAGCTCGGTCAGAAAACAATTTTTAGAGGCCACCTTGTCTTTTTGTTTCAAACAAAATGAATTATTAGAGGTGATTTAGAGGCCACATAGATGTCACCTTTGAATATTTGAAAAATGTTTGTATCTTTGCAGTCTGAACTGATTTTAATATACAAAATATAACATATATGAAAACTAGACTATTAGCTTTGATTGCCATGTTTTTTGTGATGCATGGCCTTGTGCAGGGGCAGCCGCGGGTGGCGGAAATCCCAAGCCTGCAGACCGACAATTCGATTGTCAGGTACTGGCAGGGTGAGTACAGTGTGGCGTATGCGTGGGATGCGCGCGGAACAAACTGCTTTATGCTGATTGACCGTAATTCCACGTCAGTCAAGCGCATAGATGTGCCTTCCGGAGTCAGGGTGAATGACTTCAGGATAATGCACGACTCGGTGTATCTTGGCGGCCAGGTTATAGTGGGCGGTGTGAATCGAGGTCTGCTGGCCAGCTTCTCGCTGTACGATGTGATGGGCGGTGCGGGCAATTTCAATTATAGGGTAATGTACTCGGTCCCGCTGACTGATTTTTGGGATACGCCGGGACTTAATGACCAGGTTGCCGATGTGAAGCGGATAGCCCTGTACGAGGAAAGCGGCAGGGTGAACGTGGCCTATATTGCCGAAAACTATGTTGACGGCGATCCGCTGAGGGTGGGCTTCGGCTGGGCGGCATACGATGCGGCATCGGGCAACTGGATCAGCCACTTGATGTACAACAAGCACGGTAGAGAGGTCTATACAGACATCATAACGACCCGCGACCAGGTGGTGGCGGTGGGCAGAGTACTAGCCACCTCAAAGTTGGTGATAAGGGCGTATAAGCAGACTGATTTTACTAATCCCATTACTGACCCTTCCGGGTATGATTATCTGTACCCTAGGATTGGGCAGTACATGCCTGATGAGGATGTGGTTTTGGATGTGAAGGCGACCGCTATAGATGAAAACGAGTTTGCGGTTGCGTATCATTATAAAATAAATTCGGGGGAGTCAGGACTAACGGTGAGGACGTTTGTTGCTTCAGGTGGGGTGGTGAGTGTAGGTGGTGTGTTCTTGTCGCCATCGCTAACAGATTCTTGGTCAAGATGGAAGATGCGAGAAGTCTGCTGTACGCCGTTATCGAACAACATAATGGTTTTGACAGACTATGAGTGTCCTTCCGTGGGTACTATGGAAAGTATAGTCTTTCATTTCGCATATCCGCTGACTTCTTTCACTTTTTCCGGCCAATATGTTCCGTTGAAAGAATTACAATCCATTGCTCCTGACCCACGGCTAGTCGGGGGATTTGAATTTTCTGGGAGAGACAGGAGTTTTGCGCAGTATACTTATGGATTCGGGCATCAAGGGGGGTACGAACCTTGC
>JAZLLD010000024.1:0-17286 GCA_045597945.1 Bacteroidales bacterium | reverse complement strand
CTATAGTTATACTATATTTATACCTTATTTATCCTATATAGAATAGTATAAATATAGGATAACTAAGGTATAAATATAGGATAAATGGCGAAGCTACATTGGAGTTGAGCACATGCCGGGCAGACTGCGGAAGTCTTGTCGCAAAGGTGACCTCAGCCACAAATCGTGACGTTGCCGCGGCAGCCGCCGCACCGAACTCTGACGCAAGGATATGCGCTGCAAATTGGGCAAAAACTGCAATATAATATATTACATTTTTTATTATATCTATTTTTTTTCGTATCTTTGCCTTTTGATATGGAACAATACGAATCTTTATATCCACTTAAAGGACAGGAACTTGCCCAACTTTTAGAGAATCTCGTCAACAACGAGATGTTCCCTATGCCTGCGCTGAACCTCTTCCCGGAGCAGTCGGTTGATGCCACCCGCGACTATGTGCGCACCTGCAAAACGGTTGACGAGTTCCAGTGCAATGTGATGTCCCGCGTGTGCAAGTTCATTGAACACCGCACCTCGCAAGGCTTCACCTACAGCGGCCATGAGATTCTAGGCCAGCGCCCCTACTTGTTCGTGTCCAACCACCGCGACATCACCTGCGACGCCATCCTGCTCGAGTACATCCATATCCTCAACCACCAGCCCACCACCCATGTGGTCATCGGTTCCAACCTTTTCGAGATGCAGCTCATGGCCATGATGGCACGCCTCAACAAGATGTTCGCCATCGGCCGCGGCGGCAATCCCCGCGAATACTACCGCAGCCTCATGCAGATGTCCGGCTTCCTCCGCCACCTCATCACCGCGAAGCACGAGAGCGCCTGGATAGCCCAGCGCAACGGCCGCACCAAGGACGGCATCGACCGCACCGACCCCGCCCTCATCAAGATGTTTGCCGCTAGCGGCGACCGCAGCAATCCCGCCAAAGCCCTGGCCGAGATGAACATCGTGCCCGTGAGCATTTCCTATGAGTGGGAACCCTGCGGTGTTGCCAAGGCACGCGAGACCGCCCTCAAGCTGCAAGGCCCTTACACCAAGCAACCCGGAGAGGACACCCAGAGCATCATCGACGGCGTGATTAAGGACAAAGGCCGCATTCACTTCACTCTCGGCAGCCCGCTCACCCTCAGCGAGTTGGAGGCCGCCAACGGCGATTTCGACGAGATTGCCCGCATCATGGACCGCCGCATTGCCGAAGGCTATCACCTGTGGCCCAACAACTATATCGCCCACGAAATCCTTACCGGCATCCACAACGACAATTACACCCCCACTGAGCGCCAAGTCTTTGAAAAATACCTCGATGAGGCTTGCGCCAAACACGATATCCCTCTCTTCCGTGAGACCCTCTTGCAGATTTATGCCGGAGCCATAATGAGAATTAATGAATTAGTAATAGCTTAAATGTTTAGTGGCTTATTCGTTGCGACAACAAATAAGCCACTAAGCAAATAAGCAAATAAACAAATCAACAATAATATGCTAGACAAACTCGAAGCCATTTACGCCCGATACCAGGAAGTTGAACAGCAGATGAATGACCCACAGGTCACTGCCGACATGAAACGTTTTGTGAAACTGAGCAAAGACTACAAGGACCTTCAGCCCATCGTCAAGGCCTACAAAGACTACAAGGCCCTCCTCGACACCATTGCCGAATGCAAGGAGTTGCTCAGCACCGAGAAGGACGACGAACTGCGCGAGATGGCCAAGATGGAGCTCAACGACTGCACCGAGCGCCGCGACCAGATGGAAGAGGAAATCCGCATCATGCTCATCCCCGAAGACCCCACCGACAGCAAGAATGCCGTGGTGGAGATTCGCGGTGGCACCGGCGGCGACGAGGCCAACATTTTTGCCGGCGACCTGTTCCGCATGTACAGCCGCTTCTGCGAGAAGAAGGGCTGGAAAATTGAGGTGCTGGATTTCAACGAAGGCACAGCTGGCGGTTACAAAGCCATTTCCTTCAATGTCACCGGTGAGAAAGCCTACGGCGTGCTGAAATATGAGAGCGGTGTGCACCGTGTTCAGCGTGTACCCGCCACCGAGACCCAAGGCCGTCTGCAGACTTCCACCGCTGCCGTGGTGGTGCTGCCCGAGGCCGAAGAATTTGATGTTGAGCTGAATATGAGCGATGTGCGCAAGGACACTTTCTGTGCCTCCGGCCCCGGCGGTCAGTGCGTCAACACCACCTATTCCGCTGTACGTCTGACCCATATTCCCACCGGCATCGTGGTCAGCTGCCAAGACCAAAAATCGCAGATTAAAAACCTTGAGAAAGCCCTCGTCGTGCTGCGTACCCGCCTCTATGAGCGCGAATATAATAAGTATATGGAGGAGATGTCCTCCAAGCGCAAGACCATGGTGGCCACCGGCGACCGTTCCGAGAAGGTGCGCACCTACAACTATCCCCAGTCCCGCGTCACCGACCACCGTATCGGCCTCTCTCTCCACAACTTACCCGCCTTCATGGATGGCGACATTGAGGAGATGATCGAAGCCCTCCAGCTGGCCGAGAATGCCGAGAAGATGAAGGAATCCGTGGGTTGATTGATGATTCATAAGTGATGAATTTGAGTCGGGATTTGCGACAACTCATTATGCATCACTCATAAATCATAATTGAAGTCATGAGCACTGGAGAATTAGCCAGAAACATTACAGGCCTAATATTCGACCTCTTGCATAAACACTATGCAGGAGGTCTTCCTATTCCTGGCTACAACAAAACCACCCACTTTCGCGCCCGCTGGAATGCAATCTTCAGCGGCGTGTTCATTCTGGCAATTGGCCTGCTTTGCCTAGCCCTACCATACTTCGTCCTACGCGGCACCGACAAAATATGGGCCATCATAATAGCGTTTGGCGGTATGCTTTTTATGGTCTATGTCAGTTTCGAAAGGGCTATCTATTATTTCAGATTTTCATCATCCCAAGTCATCACAGGCCCCGACGGTCTGCGCATCTACGGCTACTCCACCTGCGACCTCCGCAAAATCAAGGATGAAGAAGATCTGGCAAGTCGCTTCCGCAAACGCTCCAACAGGTGGATACACCTCACCTGGGCGCAAGCAATCCGCATAGGGCGCTTACGGCTCAACCAAGGCACTGGCTCCGCGCTAATTATCCACAGCGCCACACATGGCGATATCCTCCTCGACCTCGACTGCTTCCCCATGCGAATCACTCCCGAAATAAGCAAATACAAGCAAGTAGAAGAAATCTACAGTCTAGACGAATACCACAACCCACATTCATACCGCCGCCCCACCAAGAAAAAGCGCAAACGCAGAAAAAGATAGCACAACTAGTTGATTTATTGAAGTGTACTTTGTTGATTTGTTATTGCGAACACAATTCAGCAAACCACAAATCAACGCCCATTCCGCCCAATTTGTCGGTTACGACCGACATATTTCACCCAAAAGTGTCGGTTATAACCGACAAATTTTTACAAAAAGTGTCGGCCACAACCGACATTTTTCTTGCTATATCAAAAAAAAGTTGTACTTTTGCAAAAAATTTGATTGATATATTATGGAGAAACTATTTGCCAAGAAGGACCAACTGTTACGACTTACATCCATGGAGATTGTGCGAGACATGATGAATCTCATCAATTGGGATGCCCAACTTATCTGCATCCGAGGACCTCGTGGCGTGGGAAAATCCACCCTTCTCCTGCAATATATTAAAAGCCACTACCCCGACATGAGCGCTGAGGTACTGTACTGCAGTCTCGACTCGGTTTATTTCACCAACCACAGATTGATTGACTTGGCTGAACAATTCTATCAGAATGGTGGCAAGCACCTCTTTCTCGACGAAGTTCACAAATACGACACCTGGAGCAAGGAGGTAAAGGAAATCTACGACCTCTACCCTGACATGAGGGTTGTGCTTAGCGGTTCTTCAGTACTCAACATCTTGAATGGAGACGCCGACCTCTCACGCCGATGCGTGCCATACGAGATGCAAGGGCTCTCTTTCCGCGAATATCTCAGATTCTATCACCAACTTTCATTCCCAAAAACCACTTTGGAAGAGATTCTAGAGCATCCGCAACAGCTGTGCAGCCAAGTGCTGGAGCAATGTCATCCCCTACCCTTGTTCAAAGACTATCTGAGAAATGGCTATTACCCATTTTATCTACGGCACTCCGAAGACTATTATACACTCATCGAGCAAATTATCAGCTATGTAGTGGAAACCGAACTGCCTCAGGTGTATAATGTAGATATCTCCATGGTACGGAAGATAAAAGCCCTAATGGGATTCCTGTCCGACAACCTACCCTACGAAGTGGATGCCGCCAAGCTAAGCACCACCATTGGCATACACCGCACCACGGTGGTGGGCTATCTCTATATGCTCGACAAGGCAAAAATGGCCAACATCATCTTTGCCGACAATAAGTCGCTAAAGAAACTCCAGAAGCCAGACAAAGTATATCTCGAAAACCCCAACATGCTATATTCCATCACCTCCAGCAATGTAGAGATTGGCACAGCCCGCGAAACATTTGTCGTCAACCAGCTGCGATTCCAGCACGAGATAGAATACGGAAAGGATCGTGGCGACTTCAAGATTGACGGACGCTATACCATTGAGGTTGGTGGGCAAAGCAAAAAATTCTCTCAAGTGGCCGGCGTTCAAGACTCCTACGTCCTTGCCGACGACATCGAGACCCCCTTTGGCCGAAAAATCCCCCTCTGGTTGCTCGGCTTCCTGTACTAGACCCAATTATGTTGAATTGTTGAATCGCTTTTTGTTGACTTGATGCAAATTCAACTCAACAAATCAACCGTTCAATAAAAAACAACTCACACATGGGGCTTCTCATACCCCTCGTAGTAGTAAGAGTTGTCGATGCCCTTGAAAATCACTTCGCAGTCATCCACCTTGTCTGTCAGATGTTCTTTGAGAAGAAATCTGAGTTCCAAATCGTTGATAGGGCTGCGCTCCATGGCCTGCAAGTATAGGTCCTTATCTACAAACTGCCAGTCCACTACCATAGCCAGACGGCGTTTCAGCATCAAGTCAAGCCAGATGCGCATCGAACGGCCATTCCCTTCCATAAAAGGATGGCACACATTCATCCCCACATACTTAGCCACAAGCTGCTCAAACGTATCTTCGGGCATCTTTTCCACAGCATCCAAAGCGGCCTGGAGATACAAGCTGTTGGCAAACAGAAACCCTCCCTTGGCGATATTCCTCTCTCATATCTTCCCCGCAAAATCATACAGCCCATCAAAAAGATAATGATGTATCTGGCACAACCCCAAGGTCGTCCCCTCCTCCATCCCATTGATATCACCCGACTCATAAAGACGGTAGGCATTAATATGTCCACTTGGGATATTCATATAACAGATAGGCCTTGAATAAATAATTCACTAGACTCGGTTGGTTAAATTAATAGCATGCCTTGTTCAATAATCCAGCAACTTCAAATCGTGTGATAGCAGGACATAGAATATTAAAGACGCATGATTGACATTCAGTTTTTTTCGACCTTGTTAAAAACCATAAACAATTACGCTCTGAAGCCCATTTATTCAACAATTGGCTTAAACTATTTTTTTGTGTGTTATTTTGAAGCAGTTTACCAATTTTTGCCCCTGCGCAAGAAACTACTCCATCATTTTCAATTGTTATGTATCCAAAAAAATTGGGATTAATCACCATTTTCTCTCGAATTATTTTTCTATCCGATGATAATATCTCTCCTTTAGATAATAACATTTCTTGTTTTAATTCATCATCATCTCCTAATATTGGCCAGTATTTATCAATTGGTATATTGTTTTGAAGAATCCTTGAAATGTCTGATTGACTTGATACTGCAGCTGAAAATCTGATTCGGTCACAAGGAATAATATATTCTCGATTCTCACAAAACTCAGTAATATTATCTGTTCTAAGAATCAATTCCGCACTACAGTTTTTGCAATTAGTCAAAACTGAATAGATACTGTTGATGATTTGGGGTGTATAGAAACATCTAAGCAATACAGAAACGTCTTCTTTCGCAGCCATATGGGAGACTTCGTTGGCTAAGCGATTGTCAAAATCCCCTGAAATAATGATTTTGGTCAAATTAGGGAATTCAATTAGCATATTTACAATTGATAAAATATCGTTGTTAGATGCTCCTTCACACGGAAAATCTAATTGCTGGTAATAGCCTTTAGGTCGCTTAGTTACTATACTATTTTTGAAAAACACATTTGCTATTTTCAGTAAGCCTTCGGTACTTTTTCCAAGATTATTCCCCATGGCTCTTTTTTCTTTTTCCAAAGACGTGATGAATTTTATTCGAGAATCACTAATAAATGGGAATTCTGTCATGGTTTCCAAAACAAAGCCGAGCCTTTTTTTGAAACATTCATTTGCGAATTCAATGGCTGATTTTGAAGAAGATACATCTGCCATGTTTACATTGTCCGTAAAAAGTGCGGCCACTTCATGTTCATTCGTGTAGTGAAATACATCATTCGTAGAATCAACAATTAAAATTTCATTTCCATTTGTTCGTAAGAGGCAATGTGGATAAATGACAAAAATAGTTTTCATATTGTAATAATCTTATCTTCTAAAAAAGAAATTATAGACGGATGATTTTCTAAATAGCTAACCACCTTTACTAATAATTCACTCATTTGATTTTTATTTAGGAACCTTGTACAGCCATATTCATCAAAGCACATTACGCATTGTGTGCAAAATTGTTGACGATAACATACCCTACACTTCTCTTTCACGGAATCCATGCTGTCATTAAAAACTTTTGCGGTTTTTTTGAGGTCAAGGATGCATTTATTATGGCAATCAACGAATCCTAAAGGGTTGGAACGACTGACTTTTTCGCATGGGTGAATACGGCCGGCGTAATCCACAAACAATCGCTTCGAGAAAGGTATACAGGTCCCAGTAGGAGCTCTATCTGCCATTTTTGAACCCAGGCAAGATTCGTTTTGTAGAACGTTCCCTAAAAGGTGATATGTCATTCCAAGGATCTGACTGAAAAAAGGATTTTGGGATACTAAGTCTTCCGAAAATTCCAAACTGGATGGTACATCATATTTACCCAACATTGACACTATGGAAGTATACTCCTTTGAACCCTTAGATGGCTCTCTAAGCGGACTAATGTTTGGCACTTTGTTAAACTTTTCTTTATACCAACCCACAATTTCCTCAAGGTTGCTTAGATTTGTGAATACGCAATTAAACCGGAATGAAGAGGCCCATTCTGGGTATTTAATTGTGGTTTTCTCTATGTTATTTAAGACTAACTGAAAAGACTCCTTTCCCGATGATGTTTTTCGATATGCATTATGTTTTTCATTACCATCTAAGCTAATCAACATATTGAATTTATGTTCGCACAGAAAATCAGCATATTCAAATAACTTAGTCGCATTGGTCGTCATTGTGAACTTTAAGTTTCGATTTCCAAAATTTTTATGTTCCGCATATTCGACAATTTCTTTTACGATTTTAAAGTTTAGTAAAGGTTCCCCTCCATAAAAACTGATTGAGAATGGGGTATTGTCCCAATAAGGATTTGTTCCTAAAACGTCGCAAACAAGATCGATTACAGCTTTCGCTGTTGAAAATGAAAGGTTCCCATGTTCCATTTTTCTACTATCAAAAGTAGTGTACCCATCCCCATAACAGCAGTATGAACACCTTAGGTTACAACTTGTTGTTGTCTCAAATACTAGTTGAGATAATTCTCTTAAAGCATATTCAATATCAGAAACTTCTATTTTTTTTGAGAAAACCTCTTGGTATTTATCCAAGTACCCATTCCTCTTCAATTGAATACTTACTGGGTGTTTCAAGACTTCCCCAATTTCTAAATCTCTCGCAATGTCACTTGAAATTGGGATTATGGACTTTCGATTAGGACTATATAAGTAATGTTGTCCTGATTCAGAACAAAAAATAATTGGATCCATTGGCAAAATATTAATTTCCAGAGAGAAAGGGCGAGCCTATAGGCTCCCCCTCCATAAGATGCAAGGTCTTAGTCTATGTTCCAACTTGCACCAGCAGAAACGTTCTCCATAACGATCTCACCTTCTTTGATGAAGCATTCGCAAGGACAACTACAGTTGCTAATTCGGATGGTTTTTCCCAATTTTGTTCCATCCTGAAGTTTGAGCATGGATTGTTGCTCTTCAATCACTGAAAGCTTTAGTACTCCCATAATGTAAATATTTATGGTTCGAATATTCACAAAACATCCCACGACGAACCATTCCGTAAAGATGCCCAATTATAGGTGATTATACACAAATTAACTACGCATTATCAGACAGCTCATCTGGGCATATAGAATCGGCTGACAACCATTCGCTTGAGGGACGAGTGACCAGTCTAGCATTGCTGTATGCCATATCTAATGTGAATATTGTGACTGCTCGGTATCTATTGGCAGGCGTTTTGGTCATCACCAATGCCAAAGATATTTGTTCAGGCTCTTTGAGATTAAGTGCCAAGGGTAAGATCAAATGGACCTTATCGTCAGTAGGGTAATAGATTGGAATGGCTGTTTTATAATTCCATGCTACTCTATTTTTTGCAACTTCTAGCGCCATCGTTATCATATTGGAAATAAGGGATAGCCGCGCGGGATTGCCTTCTAAAACTTCCCTTAGTCGCGAAAAGTAAACTTTCGATTCTTCATCTGTCATTCCAGCTGGATCTCTAACATCAAATATTTCATAACACACCTGAGAGATAAGGTCAAATGGTAGCCTGTCCACATTCTCAAGTATGATATGGTCCCAGTTTCCGTCAACAGGAAGTGTACAATCGTACATTACATCATCGAAATTTTTGATGTAAACAGCTCTCTCAGGTAATTGGGGGAAGTTGTCCGACAAAATACGACTGGCAATACTACTACTACCCGCAACACAAAAGTCAACAAAATACCAAGGCTGTTTTTTGGGTCCTCTATTCCGCGTAAAAACTGCGAAAATTGGTTTGTAAAAGCTATCCACTAAACCCGTATTAAATGCCGCATATTTATCCCTAGCAAATATGACTTTATTCTCACGCATAAGTTTGATGAACGTCCACTTGATGTATTTGGCCAAAATTGGATTGGGGTATCGTGCATCAACCTCCCCGTAAGACCAACTTTCTTCTAAAGCCTTACTTCTCAAGCTTTGGATTGCGTCAACCATATTTATGCTAGCCCAATCTTTCAAATGGACATCTTCGTTCCGTTTTTTGTATGAAGGTAGGATAGCCTCAACGTCGGGGCTACTTTGGGAAACTTCTTCTGCAACTCTTACAATGGGCAAACCTGATTTATCGTCATTGCCTAGAACGAAGATTTGCCCAAATTTCTCAAAGAAGGATCTAAGTTTTACACCTCCGTCTCTATAATCAATTCCTTTGGAAAGTAATATATTCCCCAGTGGAGCCAAATCAGTCCATCCATCTGCGCGTTTGTTTTCCACAACAATCGTTTTTATTTTAGATATTAGTAACTCTTCTGGATTCATAACTTTTGTATTGGGTTCTATCGGCATAATTAATATAAAAAAACGTGGAATTAACCTTTTGTCTGAACCCAGGGTTTCCACGCCCACTACTTCCGACAAGTTATTCCACGCCGTAACATACGGCGTTTCGTAACCTATTCTTGAAGTAGTTGCCCCACGAATGGGGCTAAAGTGGAAATTTGGGGTTCAAGAATAGCAACGAATCGCTATTTTATTTCTTTAATATGTCTGTATTATTACTTTATCTGTTTCTTATTCAATGTTTTGTTATTATTTACTATATTTGTTTGTGTTCTGCAAATATACTTATTTTTTTGGAAATGTCAATCTTCTTTTTAGAGAAAAAGTGCCCGAAAGATTATTTTCAGGCACTTTTAAAGGTTGAAAATCAACTGGTTTTAGTCAGTTTCTTCCAGCAAAAAATTCTTCGACAGGTTTCTATCTTCATGGCCAGCACGGCGGAGGGGACGTATTTGCCGTGCTCGATGGCGATGATGGATTGGCGGGTTACGCCTACATGGTGGTCAGTTCCTTCTGGGGCAGGCTACAGAGGGCTGGGGGCAACTTCATGTTTTTCTTCATGGGTGTCCTGTCTACGGATTATGGAAACTTGGATGAGGATATAGAATCAAATTCTAGAAAATATGGAATCCATTCTATATCTCTCGGCTCAAATCACACACATAACACCACCCAGCGCAATATTTCCAACAAGGCACGAATATAGCGCAACAGACTATAAAACATATTAATAACTAAAGACATTCCGCATTGATACACTCTGCGCAAGCATCAAAATATAGAATCTAGAATGGGTTTTGCTTATGTATGTGCATATAATAACAAAAAGTCATTCTAGATTCTATATTTTCCCCTCGGTCTTGACCCAGACTGATACTTAAAATGTAGACACCATTATGTTGGCCCGACCTATAGAGCGGGTCTACCCCGTAGTATCATGGGGAGCACAAGGGGGGAAAGAGGTGAGCACCTTGCCTCACAAAATCCCATTTTTTGCGCCTCAAGCCAAAGTGGCCCAGACGCGGAAGCCTTGACGATGGATGGTGTAGATTTTGGCTCCGGCCACCATAGGGACACGCACCTGTGCGGACTGCTCGGGGAAGAGGCGGAAGAGTTGGACACTGTCGTAGCGTTCCACCACCACGGCGGCGATGTAGTCATCCTTGGTCATGGGATGGTTGTATTCAAGCAGATACTCGCCATCCATTTCGGTAATGGTGGGCTTGTCGTCAGATTCTGCCGCCTTGACCGGCATGGGGTCGAGGAACTGACCACAGCACTCCATCTTCCCTTTGCCATAAGAGAGGGTGATATTGCCACATGTGGGACAGCAATAGAGGTTAAGTCGGTGCATTACAGGGCGCTTGACCTCTGCCACTTTCTCGGCAGGCACTTGGATGACGGTGAGCCACTTGGCGGGGTCGGACTGATTCCAGATGCCGTCGACATAGCAGGCCCTGGGTGCACCTACCATTTTGTAGCCCTCCTTCTCCATGTAGGCAAAGAGGTCGACATAGTTCTTATACAGTTGGTCGTAAGGGCCATAGACTTTCATGCACACTGCCAGAGGTATTTCGGGATTATGTCGGAAATGGATGATATCGCTGTCAGCTTTGGCCTCGGTGACTTGCTCGCAATATTCAATGTCGATATCGGTCGGTTTGTATTCCTTGTCGTGTTCAAAGGTGAAGCAGTAGCCGGGATCGGGGCATTGGCAGCCCAGGCGAGCCATCTCGGGGCCGATGACATTGCAACAAAGTTGGCCGAGAGCCTCATAGTTGGGTATGATGCCACGGTAGCAGGCCACGGTCATGGCAGGAATGGACTGGATTGAGAATTTTTCCATGTTGATGTATTTTTGCTGTGAGTTCAGCACGCTGTGGAGGCGTTCGCGCCGATGCAGCATCTGGCGGAGTTGGGCCTCGGTTTCGAGGATCTTGGTTTCTAGCAGTTCCATGGGAGGCACCTGAGAGTCGGCATCCATGAGGGTGCCAATCTCCTCGAGCGAGAAGCCGAGTTCTTTGAAACGGCGAATGGTCTCCATGGTCTGGAGCTGGGCGGCACTATAGTAGCGATAGCCGGTCCACTCATCCACCCGCAAGGGGGTAATCAGACCCAGTTTTTCGTAGTGACGCAGCGTTTTCACCGTCACGCCACAGAGTTTTGAGAACTCACCGATTTGTAAATTAATTGTTTCCATGATTTGTTGCGCAATTAAATCATTTGCAAAGATACGGCCACACCCTAGGGACGAGTCAAGCGGTTTAACTTTGTTTAACAGTGAGCGGTGAACTGTGATCAGACAAATGCAACCTGCTTATTGTATTGCCAACTCACTGATCACCGATCACCAACTAACAGAAAAGCCTCCGCTGGGGAGGCTTTTCTTATAATAATGTATATAATATACAATACTATTCTTCGTCCTTGTTTTCTTCCTCGTAAGCCTTGAGAAGAGCCTGCTGGACGTCGGTGGGAACCTGCTGGTATTCGGCATACTTCATGCTGAAGGTACCACGGCCGCTGGTGAGGGAGCTCAGAGCGGTGCAGTAGCGGTTCATCTCAGCGATAGGAGCTTTAGCCTTGAGGGTGGTGTACTGACCCTCAGCTTCCATACCCATAACGATAGCGCGGCGGCCCTGGAGGTCGGTCATTACGCCACCCATGCTGTCGGTAGGAACGGTGACGGCGATATCATAGATAGGCTCCATGATCTTGGGGTTAGCGTTGCGGAAGGCCTCGCGGAAAGCGGTACGACCAGCGATTTTGAATGCGGTCTCGTTGGAGTCAACGGGGTGCATTTTACCATCGTAGACGTTGACGACGATGTCGCGAGCATAGGAACCGGTGAGAGGACCCTGCTCCATCTTCTCCATGATACCCTTGAGAATAGCGGGCATGAAGCGTGCGTCGATGCTACCACCAACGATACAGTTGTTGAACACAACTTTACCACCCCAATCGAGAGGATATTCCTGAGTGTCGCGGATGGGGTACTTGGTCTGGTTGGGCATGCCGTCGAAGTAAGGCTCGATAAGCATGTGGGCCTCACCGAACTGACCGGAGCCACCGGACTGTTTCTTGTGACGATACATAGCTTCAGCGCTCTTGGTGATGGTCTCACGATAAGGAACGCGAGGATCGGTGAAGTTGACTTCCAGCTTGTGGACGTTAGCGAAGTACCACTTCAGGGTGTTGAGGTGAAGTTCGCCCTGGCAGCCAAGAATGACCTGGCGGAGTTCGCGACTGTTTTCGAGGGTGAGGGAGCGGTCGGCAGCAACCATTTCGTTGAGAACGGCACCCACCTTCTCATCGTCATTGCTGTTGGCAGCCTTGACGGCAACAGTGTGGATAGGCACGGGGAACTGGATTTCCTCGACCTTGTCGTCGGTGTTCTTAGGAGTGGTGATGGTGTGGTTGATCTTCACATCCTTCAGCTTGATGGTGGCAACGATATCACCGGCGCAAGCCTTCTCGACGCGCTGACGGTTCTTACCGGCGCAAACGAGAATCTGGCTGAGACGCTCTTTGGAGAGGTTGCAGCTGTTGATGACATCCTGAGCCTCGGCGAGTTCGCCGTCGAAAATGCGGAGATAGGTGATTTCACCTACGCTCTTATCCTTGTCGCTCTTGAATGCGAAAGCAACGGTGGGGTTAGCGCTGTTGTTGGCAAGTTCTTTACCAGCCTGGGTTTTCTTAGCGAAAGCGGTCTCGCAGGGAGCAGCCACGTTGTCGCAAACAAACTCCATGAGGCGAGCAACACCCATGTTCTCCTTAGCGGAGGTGCAGAGGATGGGGAAGAGTTCGCGCTTAGCGATGGCGAGCTTGAGAGCCTTGGTGAGGTCCTCGTGGCTGAGGTCGCCCTCTTCGAAATATTTCTCCATCAGAGCGTCGTCGGCAGCGGCAACCTCTTCTACGAGAGCCATGCGCATCTCTTCAGCCTTGTCGGCGAACTCAGCGGGGATGTCGGCCATCTCAGCTTTGCCGTCCTTGAAGGTGAGGAGCTTGTTGAGGGTGATATCAACAACCTGGTTGAAACCAAGACCCTGGTTGACGGGGAACTGGAGAACGGAGCACTTAGCACCGAAGTATTCTTTGAGCTGGTTGACGCTCTCGTCGAAGTTGGCCTTCTCGGCATCGAGATGGTTGACGACGAAGATCATGGGAGTGTTGACCTTGTTGCTGTAGCGATAAGCGATCTCGGTACCAACTTCAAGGCCGCTCTGAGCGTTAACAACGACAACAGCAGCTTCAACAACGTTGAAAGCAGCTACCACTTCGCCCTGGAAATCGGCGAAACCGGGAACGTCGAGGATATTGATTTTCTTGCCACCGAACTCAGAATAGAGCAGGGAGGTGTTGACGGAATTGCGGCGATCGATTTCGATGTCGCGGTAGTCGGAGATGGTGTTCTTGTCTTCTACGGAGCCGCGACGGCTGATGACGCCGCCATTGAATGCCATAGCCTCAGCCATGGTGGTCTTACCCGATTTAGCACCGCCTACGAGAGCGATGTTGCGAATGTCGTTAGTCTGGTAAATTTTCATGTTTATTATATATATTAATTTTTATCTATTTTCCTAATTATAAATATTTTGGGGTGGTAAAAAGGCATTTACCACTCCACATTATCGTTTGGCAAAGATACGAACTTTTTTTGAATTATTTATTTATATGAAAAAAAAAGTGTAATTTTGCATAAAAAGAAATAGCTTATCGACCCATGGGTGTTATTGCGAAACAGAGTATTAAAGGGGCTTTAGCCAACTACTTAGGCGTGCTCATCGGCGCCATCACCACACTTTTTGTCGTCACCGATTTGCTGACTCAAGAGGAAATCGGCCTGACTCGCGTGATGGTGGACGCCGCCATGCTGTTCTCGGGCCTTGCCCAGCTCGGCACAAATGCCTCCATCCTGCGGTTTTACCCCCGCTTCAAAGACCCCGACTCTCGCGACCACGGCTTTTTCGGATGGACCTTGCTGTTGCCCTTGGTGGGCTTTGGCATCATCACGGCGCTGTACTTTATTTTCAAGGACAACATCATCCACTATTACTCCGCCGAAGCCCCGCTGTTGGCCCGCTACGCCTACCTGCTGCTACCCTTGACTTTCTTGGCCCTCTACATGACCGTCTTTGAGACCAACGCCAGCGTGCTGCTGCACATTGCGCTACCCAAATTCGTCAGAGAAGTGGTCATCCGGCTGCTGAACCTTGTTGCCTATCTGCTGTATGGCCATCACGTTATCTCTATCGATTTGTTTGTCATTCTGTTTTGCTCTTCCTATGCCGTGGCCACAGCCATCAACTTTTTCTATCTGCTAAGCCTGGGCCGCATCAGTTTCAAACCCGACTGGAAGTTTGTCGACCGGAAACTGTTTCGCGAAGTCGGGGTCTACACACTGTTCATCACCGCCACCGCCCTGGCCGGCAACATCAAGTTATTCAATTCTTTATTCTTAGCCAAAGAAGGATTGAAGTTGGCCGGCATCTATACCATAGCATGTTATATTGCCAATGTGATTGAGATTCCTTACCGCTCTCTCGGTGCCATTTCTAGCCCCATCATTTCGCAAGCGGTGGCCGACGGCAACATCTGCGAGGTGAACCGCCTCGGTCAACAGGTGTCGCTACATCAGCTATTAGTGGCCTGTATGTTGCTGTTTTTCATCTGGATTAACCTCTCCGCCATGTTTGCCGTTATTCCTAATGGGCAGGACTATGTCTCCGGCATGGGGGTGGTGCTCTTCCTCGGCATTGCTAACATCGTCAATTCCACTTTCTGCATTGCCACCAACATTCTCAATTTCTCCCGGCACTACGCTTATTCGCTGCTCTTCATCTCGCTGCTGACGGCTGCTGCCATCGGGCTAAATCTCTGGCTGATACCGGCATGGAGCCTGACAGGGTCGGCCTGCGCTACCTTCTTAGCGTATATCATATATTTTGTACCATTGCTGTGGATGCTTTGGCGCAAACTGGGCGTGACACTATTCACGCAGAAGCAGTTGCATGTGCTGATTCTCACCTTGTCCCTCTTCGGTCTCAACGCCTTGTGGGAATGGCTGATAGCTCCGCTTTGGGGCAGTTCGCTCATCATGGTATTGGTCCAAGCTGTAGTGCGGACAGGCATCTTCGGCATCATAGCTTTGGGCGCGATTAAGAGGATGCACATTTCGCCCGAGGTGGATAATATTCTGGCAAAAGTCAAGTTGAGCAAATAGCCTATTTCTTGTATATTCTATTCAACTCGGCCAGAGAGAACAGCTTGTAACGCGACTGCCAATACTGCGATTTCTCTTGTTCAAAAAGCCCTCGGTCAATCTCGCTTTCCTTGCCGGCCTGATGTAGGATAGTGTTGTTGCCATCACCCATGTGTTCAGCCCAGGTCAGTTCGGCAAAAGGCGAGTCTTGATGCTGGCCGATGTGATGCAACTCATAGGGGTCGCCATTGCTGTCGCGCGGAGGGTAGCCCTCCCCTATTAGGTCGGCATTGTTGTAGTCTTTCCACTTCTGATAATCAGCCAGTTTCTGCTTCAGCCATTCGGCACGGCAGTTGAAGGCTGACCAGTCGATGTCGGTCCGCACCAATGCCGGGCGGCCACCCACAACAGCCTCTTTGAGTTTGGCCTTTACATAAATCTCAGCCTCGGCCATCGTGCCGATGCAATCAATAATGCTGGAGCTCCACCCTGTGCGGAGTTTCAATTGTGTTTTTTCAAATAATGATAATGACATAATATTTCAATTCAGTGATTTGCGAGTGGTAATTTGTGGTTGGCACTCAACTATTCATTGTTCTCAATATTTTGGCTTCGCCATAGAAAGCACATCTTTCTGTAGCCAACGCATTGAGATTGTGAAACAATTCATAGTCAGAAGTATGTGCCTCTTGGCCGTAAGGCGACAAGATCAGCAAACTGCCATCAGCGCAGGCTTCAAACAGCGTTGGCCCTGGTTTCCAAAAATCGGTAATCGGCTCTTTTTGCAGCAAGATTAAGGGCAGACGATCTGAAATACAAGCATTTCTGACCACCTTTTCTCCCTTGGATATCCCTGGCGTGACCAATACAGTATAGCCGCTGCGAGCCTGAGATAGCCAGGTTTCGTATTGTTGGCGGAAATCGGCGGTTGTTTCGTAAGGTTCTTTTGTTATGGGATGCCTACGATGGCACATCACCTGCTGCTTGTCAACCCACCGCAGCAAGAAGAGATTGCCGAAAGCGGCATACTCATGTCCACCAATCAGTACATGCAGACAGCGGCGCATGAAATCAGGGAATGCCTTTCGCATAATGGCTCGCCGCGGATTGTCCTTCACATAGGCCACCATATTATCCAACTGGCCGCGGCTCATGCAGATAGTATCGTCGTAGTTGTCATCAAAAAGAGGGCGCGTAGCGAATCCCGGCTTGGATGCATAATATTCTTTGCGAGCCACTTTCGACAGCCCGCGCATCATAGCAGCCTCATTTGGCCAAACCCGCCCCCTGAATTCAATTGGCGAGTCCGAACTCGGACTTGCCTCAGGCAGCAGTTTCCGCCAGCGACTGGTGCAGGCCGACTTGAACGCCTGCACAATATCCCCCACGCTCTTGTCCATCCGCTCCTCCACCCAAATGATGCCGTGCCAATGGTCGGGCATCACCACCTGCCCAAGAGACCGTACCCTTCTTCCTTTACCCGCTTGAATAGCAGCCGTTTTATCCCATTCTTCCCCCACAATATCCCCCCAC
>JAZLLD010000023.1:0-58699 GCA_045597945.1 Bacteroidales bacterium | reverse complement strand
TTGGCATGAAGGATTTTCGTCCACAAGATATTTCCCTGCGGGGAGATTTTCATAATGCATGAATTGGGGTTTTCTGTCTGCCCACCATGCGGAGAGAAGGGCAACAGACTTTGGCCGTCGATGGTGGCGCCGTTGGCGAACTGTCCCGCAACATAGAGGTTGCCGTGGGAATCGGTGACGGAACTGACGATGTAGTTCCAGAACTTGCCCGGCGGTTCCTGTCCGGAGTAGGACTTCACCCAGTCGAAATGCTGGGCGTGGGCGGAAAAAATTGGTAAAATGATTATGGCTGTGAGCCATATTGTTTTTCTAATTGTCATAATCTTGATTGTTTTTGAGTTTTATGTGTCTGTTTTGTTCATAGGCGGACGAGATTTGTGGTAGTTGATTCTACTTGATGGCATAGCAGTTGTAGACTTTCTTTTCCTTGTCGAAGTGGATGGTTACGGTGTAGCCGTCATCCAACATCTTTGCCGCCCAGTTGATGGCATCGTCGTGATCTGGTGTAGAGTAGGTGACAACCTCTTTGTTAGAAACAACACGCGAGGCTGCTTCCTCGTTGCGGAAAGTGACCTCGTGTCCTTCTTCTGCCAAGGCCATCATGCGATTCAAGAAATCGTGCCAGGCCTCGTCGCCGACAAGCGTAATCTGGTGAGTTACGCCGTCAACGGCGTAACTCACCGTGTACACGGTGACGTTTTCCGCAACAACAGGGGTTTCGTCAATGATGTTTTCTTTCTGGCAGCTGACGGCCAGGGTTCCGAGCACTGCAAAGAGTGCAATGGTGGTGAATGTCTTGTGCATAATAATTATTTTGTTTTTAGTTAATAATCTCTTCTTTATAGTTGTGATTTAATACTGCATATTTCTCAATTTCGCTATTGATGTGGAACACCGTCACTGTATGTATCATGTGGGAGATAGCCAGTAAGTCGTTTGGAAAATCAGATTTGTCCATCTCGGATTTGGGTATTGATTTTGTAAAAACCAAGTCCTCCCCATTGTCGACGAGTTGTTGGAGTTCGGGGGGGAGGGAGGCCACTTCAAAATCCCTTTTGAGGATGTCCCACCCTGTAGAATCGATGGCTTCCAGAAGGGTGACATCGATGAAGACTGAGTCGTTGACGCGAAAGTCCTTGATGAAGGAGGCATCGATGCCATCGACTTTTTCGTAATGAGTGTAAAGGTCGCTGACCTCGTGGGAGGGGAAGATGTATCGCCACTGCTGCACAAGGGCTATGGCCAACACTTCGATGACGGCGACGATGGCTATGACGGTCCAGAAGCGTTTTTTGTTGAACGTTTTCGCGCTGGGCCGGTCGGAGGAAAGGTTGCCATCGCCTTGAGGTGCGGGAAACGAGGGTTTCGAAGATTTGGATGAACGTTTCATAGCTGCTCAATTATTTTAATGACTGAGTGGCAAAGTGCTGCTGCGGTCTGATTGGAGGTTGTGGTGACGATGGAATAGGTGCGGGTGGCGGCAAAAGCCGCGTTGGTGTGGATGGCGAGAATCAGGAGCACACATGCCGCTGCGACATAGGATGGGACGCGGATGGCCAGACGTTCTTGCCGGCGGCTGATGTGGTGGGGATCGGCGTTAGGGCTATTGCGCAGGACGAGGTCGATCCACCAGCGGCGGCGGTGGGAGAGGCGATTCAGGCGGTCGGAGTAGCGGGCCATGCGGTAGGGACGGTGGCGAAGGCGGAGCGTCTGCCGCATAAGCCAAAGGCTACGGACGGCACGCAAGGCTACCACAGCATCGGCGACGGCGAGGATGAGGAGGGTGACATTGAGCGGCGTGATGCCGGCAGGTGAGGTGCGCCACAGGAGACTTGCCGCCAAGGCGAGAGCCAGGAGGCATAGGACGAGGAGGCCGCGGTCGGCCTGACGGCGGATCTGGAACTGCGAGAGTCGGCCACTGGAGATGAGAGCGTGGACCTGCTCGGGAGACAATGGCGGTATGCGCGAGGCGGCCTCTTCGATATGCCTGTAGGCAGCGCGCAGCCGATCGATGTCGAGGTCTGGGACTGGATGGTTGAGGCCAAGGGCCTCGTGCTGGTCGAGCGTTTGTTTTTTCTTTTTACTACTCATTGATAATCAATATTTTACCCCCCCCGCGGAATAACCATGAGGAAAGAAAGAGGCAGGTGGATAATTATTTGTGGATTAGCATTTTCAATTTTTTAATGAGTCGTGACATGCGTTGGCGGGCGTTGGCTTCGGTGATGCCTTCGGAGTGGGCGATGGTGGCGTAGGAGTCGCCGAGGAGGTAGTGGTCGAGGAGGTCGCGGTCGTGGTTGTCCAGCTGTTCCATGAGTTCGTCGAGGAGGTGCCAGTCGTCGAGGGACTGGCTGTCGGTGAGGTGGACCAGGCTGTCGGTGTCGCAGGCGGACTGGTTTTTGGGGTGATAGGGCTTGCGTTGATAGTTGACGACGGCGTGGTATGAGATCTGCTGTATCCATGTAGCTTCGGCGCGGCTGCTGCGGAGGCGGTTGCAGCCGTAGCGGCTGAACTCTGTCCATATCGCCATGGCGCACTCCTGGCGGAGTTCGTCGAAATAGAATGCATCACCCCCACAGTATCTGATGCAGATACTGTTTATGGTTTGGTTGTGGCGTTCCAGCAGGTTGCTGAATTCTATTTCTTGTTGCTGCACGGGCATCGGGTATTTTTTTCGGTCTATTTCATGATCATTTATATTATGTGATGATAAAAAATAAGTTGTAACCATGTTGTGTCGTTTAGAATATGCGTTGGCTCACCTAGTCGGCTCTTTTTCCATTGCTCATCAGTCGAGTAGCCCGCTACACTCCTTCTTCACAATGTAAAAATAGTTCGACAATCTAAGCCAAATCATCTCAACTTATTATTTTACCATCATTATAACGTTTTTTTTGTGGCAATTATTTTGGTTCATCATAATTATGTGCGATAAGTCGGTTTCGATTTTTTTTCTGCTATATAAGACGAGAAAATTTTTGGATTATGTGACAAATGGGCTAAAAAAACGCGAAATTTAACATTATTTAGGACTTTTTTTGGCTTTTGGGGCGGCTGGAGGGGGGATGGAATGGGATAGGGAGAGTGAGGTCTAATGCAGTTTTTTTTTGTGTAAAAAGAAAAAATAGTAATTTTGCAGTTGGAAATATTTACAAAATTTCCAACATACAATATGTGTAAATAATTGGTAATAAGAATTATGAATGAATTGTCGCTACGACAGCGGGTATGCGAAGCTGCGGAAAATACGGTCTTCATGCGAACTGATTTCCCTGAATATCACACTGAATCAGTGGGGCGTGTGTTGTCTGCTTTAACGGAAGAGGGCTTGCTACTAAGACTTTCGCCTGGTGTGTATGTCAAACCGAGGATGAGTCGGTTTGGAGCGGTGATGCCTTCGGTGGAACACGTGGTGGATGCGATAGCAAACAGAGACAAGGCTCAGGTACTACCCTCGGGAGCTGCGGCGTTGAATGCGTTGGGGCTATCCACCCAGGTTCCTATGACGTATGAGTTTCTGACAACAGGAAGTGCGCGAAACCTGAAAGTGGGAGACTATACGGTAAGATTGAGAAGAAGCGTGCCCAAGAATTTTGCATACAATACACGCTTAATATCATTGCTGGTTCAGGCACTCAGATGTCTTGGTGAACGTAATGTAGGTGGGGATGAACTGGATATTATCAGGGTGCTAGTGGGGAGAGAATCGGACAAAGACGGTATGATGAAGGATGTGATGATGATGCCCGAATGGATGAAGCGATTGCTCAAACCTATAGTATTTGGTAATGAAAGATAAGTTGATATGAAACTATGGCTGAATAATACGATAGAAGACCGCCTCTATATGTTGCAGAAGGCGTCAACGGATCATCCAGGCATCAACCAATTGGCTGCTGAGAAGGATTGGTGGGTAGTGATAATCCTAAAAGCATTGTTTCAAACAGAATGTGCCCCGATGCTTTCCTTTAAGGGTGGAACATCTCTCTCCAAAGGATTTGGAATTATTGAGCGTTTCTCCGAGGATATCGACCTTGCTATAAGCCACGCCTTTTTTGGAATTGACAAAACAGGTACTAACCAGCGTGAAAAACTGCGCAAGAAGTCTCGTGCCTATATACACGAGACATTATCAGGTTTACTGGATGAGAGGTTGAAAGAAATGGGGGTGTCGGGTTATAGGATAGAGAACGTGAAGAGTCAAGTGGACAGAGAGGGGATTAGAAAAGAGATAGACAGTGATAAGGATCCAACGGTAATACTCGTACATTATGATAGTGTGGTGGAAGGCTCGGTGGACTATATTCCTCCGAGAGTGAAGATAGAGATAAGTTGCCTATCGATGGATGAGCCGACCGAGGTTCGAGAGATACAGTCGTATATTGCAGATTCTTTTCCTGAAGAGGACGGGACGCGTGCGAGCGTGAGGACGGTATTGCCAACACGCACGTTTCTGGAGAAGATGTTCTTGCTTGCCGAGGAGTTTCAAAGAACTAAACCCAGACATGTGCGCATGAGCCGTCATCTATATGATCTTGAGCGATTGATGGATTCGGAATATGGACATCAGGCACTCTCGGATTATGGTATGTATGATGCCATTATAGAGCATAGGCGAACTTACTACGCTTTGAAGTATGTGGATTACGACCAACACAAACCCGAGAGCATCAGGATTCTACCTCCTGCCGAAATTATGGATTTGTGGGCAAATGACTACGCCGATATGCGACGTTACTTCATCTATGGTGGGTCGCTCTCATTTGGGGATTTAATGAACAGGATTGAGGAACTGCAAGAACGAGTGAGGAGGATGGTTGGAGGGAGTCGGTAGGGAAATTGATGTGCGGTACCGTTTATTAAATCAAACAAAATTTAGATACGAATTGAAGAGAAAAAAATAGTAAATCAGTTATGGATGTAGAATCTTTATCAAATCACATTAGACATCTAGGCAAAGTTGAATTTGACAGCGTATGTAGATTGGTATTAACTAGATGTTTTAACAAGTTCCCTATAAACGTGGACGGTACGAATGATGGAGGAGCCGATTTTTCGGATATTGATGCAGCAGGCAAACGTAGCAAGGTCGCTTATCAACTAACAGTTCAAAAAGAAAAATTTGACGATAAATTGGTCAAAGATGCCAAGAAATCAGTTATGAAATTAGGGGTCAAACGATTTTATTATTTGACATCTAACCCAATGTCAGAAACTATCGCGCGTACATATGAGGATAAGCTAAGTGATGAACTTGAAATAACCTGTGTATGTTTGGGATGTCGCTCAATTGCAGAATTGTTAATAAGTTACAATTGTGCAAATGATGCATTAGCAGATATTTATCCAGCCATTCCAAGGGATATTAACATGGATGATCTGGATTACAGGGAAAGGACAATGCATTCATACACCCTATTATCAAATGATGCCAAAGATCTTAGAGAAGGTATTTATGATGATACCATCATGATGATTCTTGGATCTCACGATATAGGATTTGATAAAGAGTCTGTTATAGAAGAGGTCAAAAAAATGTTGTCTTTAAATGAATCTCGAGATGATTTGCTTTGTGGCAGGGTCGAGTCTCTCCTTTCAAAACAGAAACTTCAACGTAATAAAGATACTGGGGTGTTGTCTTTATCTCCGGAGATGCAGCAAGAAATTGAAAGCCGTAAAAATTTGTATAACGCGGACTTATCAGCCATGGCTTCTGCCCAGACTGATTTGATGCATGATAATGGGTTAGAATGGACTATAAGAGACAGTCGAACTATTTCAGTATGGCTTGCTAAAAGATTTATTCATCAACAGATAAACACTTTGAATGATGCAAAAAGCAAACTTGTAATGCATCCAATTTTAGGATTGGATCCCAAAGATGAAAGTCTTACTAAACTTGTTAGCTATCTACGTCAGAAAGGAGCTAGAATTGAGGTGGCAAAAAAAATTGCTGACGAGTTACAAAGTCTTGCAGCTAATGACCCACTCATAAAAAAAATAACTAGAGCCTCAATGTATCTTGCTTTGGAGGGCAATAGTCCGATGTCCCGATCCAAGGCATTGGGCGCGAACCGATGGGATGAATTCTCAATGTTGGTAGATGCGTCTGTCGCATTACCATATATCTGCTATACCTTATTCAATAATTATGACTATGGAATAGCCAAGGATTCGATTAGAGCGTTGAATAGAGCAAAAGAACTGGGCATTCAACTTAAGATAACGTATTTTTATATCAAGGAATGTGCGGGACATTTGCTAAAAGCCTTGGATTATATTGGTCTGGACTTCCCAGAAGATGAGATGCAGTATTCTTCGAATGCTTTTGTTTCACACTACTACGGAATGAAGCTGAAAGGGATACGGGTGCCTAATACCCTTCTAGACTTCTTGACCAATTTTAGTGTTCAAGTGAAATCTAAATATCAAGATAGGAAATATCATGTCAGAGCCGTGATGACAGATATCCAAGGATTGTTGAATAGTGTAAATGTGGTATTTGAAGGAGTTGACAAGTATGAAACCGAGGCATGTCCTGTCTACCATAACTACATAGATGTGGTAGAACAAAAGGAACCTAATAAGAGTTTATTTCTAGTCAATCATGATACATGGGCTTTGCAACATATTACTGATCGCACAAATAAGAATGGAGAACATTGGTTGTTTCTAACTTACGATCGTACTTTAAGAGAATACGGAAAGGCTGATAATTCCACAATATGGATAACAAAACCATCAAAATTTTTGGAATTTGTCGAATGTACTCAAGATTTATCTGATTCAAGTCTTGAGGAAATGGTACATTTTATTGCTACTTCAAGTGAGAGTACTTTGTCAATAGGTGCAAGGATGATTGATAAAATACTTGAGTACGCTTCAAATGATATGCAAAATTATGAATTCCAATCAGCATTTAAGCAATACAAACAGGAGGCACTAAAATCTAATGATTATCATGAGATAAAAAATAAAGAAGACATTGATAGAATCGCAGGAAAACTGGTTGAAGAATTCCTAAAGAAAAAAGGTATAGAAATTAACTCTGTCGAACTAGAAGATGATGAAAATGATTTCAAACAGGCACAACCTTGATTCCAACTGCAGTTAAACTTGTCATACTTTTTCGTTCGCTTGAAAACGGTAGAATTGGCGGAGATGACCCTCGGCAAAGAAAAGGCTCGATTGAAGAATAGACCAAGACACCCATCATGGCTACGGCTGTATGCAATCAAATTGGAACCAGGGTGCTACATTATTACTGGAGGGGCTATCAAACTGACGCATACAATGGAGGAGCGAGAACACACGTTGAAAGAGTTGGAGAAGATGGAACAGGTGAGAAACTTACTGAAAGACAATGGTGCAATTGATGCTGACGGATTTGAATATTATTTGACCGAAATACGATAAGGAGGACACATTATGAGACAGAAAACGCAAGAATATTTGGAGAGCCACCAGAGCGAAACGCCTTCGAAATGGAGAGAAGAAGCCGAATGGCGTAGGGCCAATAGCGCATGGTTGCGACACTCGCAACATATAGCCGTGAGGGTGCTGTGCTATATGAAGCGTGAAAGTCTGACACAAAGCGCCATGGCAGAACGAATAGACTGTACACAGCAGTATGTGTCGAAACTATTGAAAGGCACAGAAAACTTGTCGCTAGAGACCTTGACGAAACTTGAGCTGGTGATGGGAGAGAAACTGATTGTAGTTTAGAATTAGAGTTACAATTTTGACCTCATTCCGTCGAAGGATCACCGAGAGATCACCGAAGGATCACCGAGAGATTGGCTTGTACGGCAATGCCGACGTGAAGATAATCATCGGCCGCCACGTTCCCTCCACCAAGGACACGATCCCCGCTTGGATCATAAACATATACAACAACCTGAAAGACGAGAATGGAGATGGTTCGCTCTCCATCCTTCTCAAAGGTATTTTCGAAGCTCGTTCCTATGATGGAAGTTTGTGGCTGCGACACCTGCAAACAGCTCGTTGAACTCAAGCAGTTCATGGTTAAGAAGAGCCAGTGGATCTTCGGTGGCGACGGTTGGGGTTACGATATCGGATTCGGTGGTCTCGACCATGTACTCGCTTCTGGCGAAGATGTAAACATCGTTGTTGTCGACACCGAGGTTTACTCCAACACCGGTGGTCAGTCCTCCAAGGCTACTCCCGCAGGTGCTGTTGCTAAGTTGTCGGCCAAGCCGACGGCACACCACGCTACCAGCGGTAAGAAGATCCGCAAGAAAGACCTCGGCATGATCGCCAAGAGCTACGGCTACGTTTACGTTGCTCAGGTAGCTATGGGTGCTAGCCAGGCTCAGTACTTCTGCCGAAGGCTGCGAACACCGCTGAAATCAAAATCAAACGAAGTGAGCAACGTCATCAAGGAGGCTTTTATTCTCCGTTCCCTTCGGTCACTATCGAAAGTCCACTGGACTTTCTTCACATACCACGGTCCTTCGCTCTCCCTTCGCCCTAATCCGAAAAGTGGGGACTTTTCGGAGCTCGGCTCACAGGTCCACTGGACCTGCTCGTATGCTACGCCCCTGCAATCTGCCGAAGGCCGCGAACACCGCTTAAATCAATCAGATGAAGTGAGCAACCATGGTATCAAGATCGGTATGGGTCGCACCCGGAACGAGGAGAAGATGGCCGTTGAGTGCGGTTACTCTTTGTTCTCCGCTGACGCTATCGAAGCTCCACTGGAGCTTCTTCACATCTGGCACTTCAACCCCGCTGAGGAAGAAGCAGGTCAGAACGGTTTCCACCTCGACTCTAAGGAGTCCGACTTCAGCAAGTTCCGCGCCTTGGCTACGCCTACGCTGCTACATTTCGGCAATGCACAAGCAAGCTTGGCACTGCGCTCAACTTCCGCAGCTCCCATCATGGGCGAGGTCCGCTACAACTCGCTGATGAAGACCTTCCCCGAGCAGGCCGAAGAGCTCTTCGTTGCTACCGAGAACTTCGCTAAGCAGCGCTACGAGGGTTACAAGAAACTCGCTGAATAATTGTTGATCTGTTGATTTGTTGAATTGAGAGTGCAGAACCCTGTTTCAAATCAATAAAAATCAAATCAACGGCGTCAATAAATTCAGTCAATCGATAAAGTGGGAGTGCCTTGGCGGGCCTCCCACTTTCTATATGTCTTATTAGGTTTTGTCCTGTGGGGAATAGATTGGCGATAGCGTCTTGTCCGTGCATGTCTCTATTGTCAGTTTGAATTGGATGGTCAGCCGACAGGAAGGCGCAAGTCTAGAATGTTTTTTTTTGAGGCTAGTTTGTGGGTGAGGAGGCCGGGGATTGAGTTTTGGAAAAAGGCATTGAGACCCCACTTTAGCTCCGCCTTAGGGGACGGGTCTTCAACGGGCTTACGACGGGTCTTCAACGGGGGTATGATTTTGCCGCCAATGCCTACTTTAGTTTTTGGGGCAAAGGTGGTTTAGACCACTATTTCCGCATTCAAGGCGGGCTGGCTTGATGCAATAGTGTGTGGTTCGGAAAATGTAAAATGTAAAACGCATTTTTGGGGAGATGTGGTTATTTCTGGGTATTTGGCCTCAAAACGGATTTTACATTTTACATTTGCTATTTTGTCAATGTGCAGACTGCCATTTACTTATTGTAAAATGCTTGTTTCCAATCATAAAAGGTTCCGAGCCGAAAAGGATTGAATGTGTCGGATGTAAAATTTTACATTGGCGATGTAAAATTTTACATTTCTGATCGGCATTTTATCTGAGGGCTGCGGTCATGGCTTCTTGACCACCATGATGGCATTGGCTATTGGGCGCTGGCCGTATTCGTCGTAGCGGCCATTGTCGGAGGGGTGGTTGACCACGCCATTGGTGCCGTAGCCTTTGATATACATGGTGGTAGAGCCTCCGCCATCAAGGTTGGCGGCTTCGGTGCACCCCAGCCATCTCATGATGCGAGTGAGCTCGGGCAGGGAAAGTCCGTCCGACAGGTTGCGGTGGCGGCCATCGGCGGCCAGCAACACAATGGTTCCATCGGCTTTGAGGCCGATGGCGGTGCGGTTGTGGCGGGCATATACAAATCGGCGGTCTAGGCGTTGCGGCACAACGGCGCCGTGATATAGCAGCATGGGGCCGGCAGTCATGATGTTGCTGTCCGGCATTTTGGATTCTGCCAGGCGGTTGCTGTCGGGGATGATGAAGCGTGGGCGGCCGCTGCGCAGGAGCCGTATGGTGCCGTTTTGGAAATATTTGCGGTTAATGCTGTCGCGTTCGGAGGGTACATTTTCGCCCAACTCTTTACCGTTGATGCGGAGGTAACAGTCTGGACGACAGGTCTTCATGTTGTAGAACGAACCATTGATTCCGGCCACGGCATTGTGCTGGCGGGCGAATTCGGAAACTCGGGTGAACACAGTGTCAGCCACAAAGGCCAGGCTGCATTTCGAGCTGCGGGGGATTTCTATTACATTAATATATTGGTAGGAGTTGAAGACTTGTTTCTGCTGGAAGTGGTAGTGGCGGTAGATAAAGCCGTCCAAGGTGTCGTTCTGCCACATGGCGTTGACAAAGGCAATGGAGTCGGCCGAGTAGTCGCGGTGCGAACTTTGGGCCAGGGTGGAGAATGTGGCGGCGAGGAGGGTGATGATGAGTGCTATCTTTCGCATGAGTTGTGTTGGTTAAAAGGATGGAGTTGAGGGTGTTTGTTTTGTCGGTAGTGCCTTGTTCTTTTTGAAAATCCAGGGGACAAGGTCGCGCAGGTTGTCGAAGTCCTTTGACAGCTCTACGCCGATGCCCTGCTTGTAGGGAAGCTCGGTGCGGGTGTAGTAGCTGGTGTTGGTGCGGTGGAATCCGTAGAAGTTGAAGTAGGGGTTGAATTTGTAGCCTACCTTGACATCGCCGACAATGGTGTTGGACTGGTCGATGTCCATGCTGTTGACATTGCCGTAGCCGAAAGTGGATTCGAAATAGAATTTGTTCCACGACTTGCTGATACCCACGTCGAACTGGCCCATGGGGTTGAGGTTGGAGTTGGATGCCTGGTATTTGAAGTCTACGTCCACCACCTTCACCATGCTGGTGATGATGCTGCCCGCAGTGTTGGCCACCAGGTTCACGCTGTTGAAGCCCTCTCCGCCACCTTGCGACGAAGTGTTGGTGGGTGTGAACTGGCCCAGAACTAAGAGCGAGATGGACTGGTTGAGCATTTCCAACTCGTTGTTGCGGTCGAGATATGAGAACACCTGCTCAGAGACACTCTGCTCGGAGTTGGGCACACGAATATCGAATTTGATGGATGGATCTTGCAGAGTGCCAGACACTTGGATGACATCTTGGATCTGAACGTAGGAGTCGTTGGTTGTGGAGGCATTGTTGGCCATGAGGGTGGCCAGATTGGTGCGCAGGTTGTAGACAGTGCTGATATTGAAGCGGGCGTCGTTGATGTTGCCCGGGAAGTTTAGTGTGCTGCCTTCCTCGATGGTGAAGTTGCGGGTGATCAGTTGCAGGAGCGACAAGGAGAAATTGCCGGAGGTGAACTCGTAGTCACCCAGGATGTTAGGAGGCTGATTGCCTTGGATGTTCACCTGGATGTCGCCGCGGCCAACGGCATTGACGTTTGCTCCCAGCTGGTCAAAGTCCATGGGCAAGTGGAGTTTCAGCCCCGGGGTGACGTGGAGGTTGACGCGCAAGTCTATATTGCTCGGTGTGGCTGTGGTGGTATTGGTGTTAGTGCGCGGACGCTGGGTGCGGTCGGGCGACAGGAATGTGATAAACTCGTTCTCCTGGACTTGCTTGCTGTTGTCAATGGGCACATAAAGGTCTGAGCCGTTGAGGGTGGAGGCTGTGGCGTTGATTGCCAAGTTGTTGACGGGGCCTTTCACACTGCCTTTCACTTGAGCCAGCAGTTTGCCGAAGAATCCGTTGCTTTCGTTGGCCTCTTTGTCGAGCAGGAGGATGCGGTCGGTGTTCACGTCCAAATCTAGGTCCACAATGTCGGTGGTGCTGAGTTGCAAGGCACCGTTGGCCCAGATGGTGTTGGCCAATTTGTCGTGGATGGCAAAGTTCCTCAGGGTGAGGGTGTTGTTGTCGATAGTGAAAGAGTCGTTGAAATAATAAGTTACTCCGGTAGGCACCAGCTGCAGCAGACCGTCGCTGATCGAAAGGTTGCCATGCAGCATTGGCTGCTCGAATGTGCCTTGCAGGTTGATGCTGCCGCTCACGTTGCCCTCGATGTTTGACATCACTTCGGCAATGGTGGGGCGCAAAGTCTGCAACCGCACTTCGTCGAGGTTGAGCGCGAAATCCAGTTTCGGAGTCTTGTCGCCCAGCAACAAGTTGCCGTGTAGCTCTATGGGGCGGTGGTGGTGGCCGTCGGCGTCGTGCTGTGCCACCAAATCTACAAACAGTTTCTTTTCGCTAGCTATGTAGTTGGAATTGAGCTCTACCCGGCCTGCCGGTTCGTTGTTGATCACGCAGTTCTCAATCACCAAGTTGGCATCGAAGTGCGGGGTGTCGTGCAACCCTTTCAGACAGAAAAGTCCGTCCAGTTCTCCACTGAGAGTCAGTGCGTTGGTTGGGATGAAAGTCTCGCAGATGTTGCTGAGCACAAAATCGCTGAAGGCCACTTTCACAAAGTCGTCGTCTTTGCCTTCAATCAATGCCTTTACCGAGGCCGACTGCCCTAAGGCATAGATCTTTAGGTTGTCGATGCGCAGGCGGTCGTTGTTGAACCAGATGCCGTCGGGACAGCTCAGTTTCCATTTTTGCCGCACGGCATTGAAATTGGGCTTGGTGATCATCAGTCTGTTGTCGGTGGGGGTGCTGGTGAGGAAAAACTCAAGGTCGTCGTTGATATTGTACTGACTTTGAGGATCGTCCCAGCGCAGGCCCAGTGTTGAAATGCTGTTGCCGAGGCGTGCGTTCACCTGCACATTGTCGATGAACTCGTTGTCGTTCAATAGCATATTCGAGGCCTTGATTTGCAAGTGGTAATGGTCGCCGCCAGCATCGGTGTTAAGACCTATGCTGTTGAACGACATGCTGTTGTATCTGATTTCGTCGGCAACGAACACCATCCGCAGCGATTCGCCGTAGTTGTAGCTGCCATGGAATGTTGCCTCAGGCGAAACCATCAGTCCTGGAACCAATTGTGCCAGCTGGTTGCTGGGGTCGAGCCACCGCACCTGAATGTTGAATTGGTCTTCATACAGGGCCGAAAGGTCGGCAGAGTCGGCATTGCGGAACGGATTGTAATACATGGGTATATATCGGTCGCAGAAATCGCGTGCCACCAAGGGCAGGTCGGCGATGCCGAAATATCCGGTGAGGGCGGCGTCCACCAGGTCTGAATTGAGTTCAACTGTCTTGTAGCCATCGGTTTCGTGACTTGTAAGGTTCATCCATCCAGAATGGAAATGGCGGCTGCCGAAAGTGCAGTCGGTGTTTTTAATGGCCATGGTTCCGGCCAGGTGCTCAAGGTCGAAACTGGAAATATTGGCGGTGACCGAAGTGGAAACCGTTACGGCGGAATCGCTTGTAACCAAATGGAGTTTTGATAGTTGCGCATTCCTCATCGCGAATTCGGCCGTGCATTCTTGGCTGTTGAGGTTGGCGGAAGCGTGGAGGTCCAGATTAATCAGTGTGTCTTTCAGCACAACGTCGGCGGCAACCACGCCTTTGTCTATTTCGGCAGAAAGAGTGGTGCGGTCGATGTCGTTGCCGCGAATGTTGGTGTTGTACAGCCGGCCTTCGACCGAGGTTTCCATTTCCATGGGGTCGAAACTCTGGCCCTGGAAAGTGAGGTGCATGCCGGTGCGCGAAATCCATTCGTTGGGCAGCAACGAGCGGATACCCAATGTCTTGGAATCCAGTTCGCCAATGTAGGCATAGTTGTTGATTGCCGAATCATAGCTGATATGTGCGTTGCCCTCTAGGTCGCCGATGAGTGAATTGATGTCGAACCGGGCATCGAAATTGCTCATGCTGCCTTTTGCACTGGCATTCAAGTCGATAATGCCCAGATGTCTGGCAATTGCAGGCAGTTCGAAATTGGCTTGCTCCGGAAACCGCACCTCGGCCAGATCGTCGTAGGTGGTATGCAGATTCTGCACCGATGCGTCGACCGTAGTTTGCTCAATATAAGGCAGGCCGGTGATTCTGCCATCAACCAGCAGATGGCTGTTTTTGCCGAAATTGATGTTTAGGTTGTCGGCGTTCAGATTGGCCACGGGACCATAGGCACGGCCCTGGACAGCCACCTTGCAGTTGAGCCCCCACAACACTGGAGCCCAATACGATGCGTCTTTCAAGTTCACCTCGGTGCCTTCTTTCAGCACCACTTTGTGCTGCACATTGCGGCAGTAGTCGGCCATGGCTTCCCAGCCGTGGTAGAGCAGCTGGGCATCCAGAAATACGCGGCTGTCGGCCGTCTGCAAGTCAAGATTGGTGGCACGGATCACATGCCGCGAAACCTCCACATCGGTCGACAGATCAACCACATGCAAGCCCGACCGCTCGGTGGTGGTGAGCGAAACTATGCGGCAAGTGATACTGTCGGCATCCACGCGTATTTTGCGGAAATGGCCGGTGATATCCTTGAAGCGCATGTGCGGAATATCCACTCCGTGTTCAAATTTCTGATAACCTTCGGGCTCGGGTAAGTCCATGATATAGTCGATGTTGCGCAGTCTGAGCTCGCCTACCTCAACCACAAAGGGGGCTGCGGGAGAGGTAGGCGGCTGGGGCTCTTGGGGGGCGAAATAATGGATGATATAGTCCAGGTTGATGCCGGCCTTGCCTGAGGGATATTTGATTGATTCAAAGTGATATCGGCCATTGCGCAGCAGCACACGGTCGAATTTCAAGCCTCCTTTGTGAAGGGGAAAGCGCTTGAACCGGCAGGTGATGCGGTCGCCCATATAGATGGTGTCGTTGGTGGGCGAGATGAGCTCTATGTGGTCGAGCATCACATGGCTGAATGGGTTGACATGGATAGCGCCAATCCGCACCTTTCCGCCCCATTCTTTGGAAAAATAACTTCCCGCAGCGGCTCCCAGATACGACTGGACCAGCGATGTGTTGAGCAAAGCCACCAACACATAAGTCCCTAGGAACAAGCTCCATAGGACACGGCGCGGAATATGTAGATGTTTCTTTTTCATTGCAACAAGGCCTTTGGTGGCCAAAATGTAACATATTATAACGATAATATTATAAAAATATTTTCCGCCGAATAAAAAAATATTCCAAATTCCTACATCTTCAAGTCTCGGAAAGGGTAGGGAAGAGCCCATTTTTTATGAATGCCAATGATTTATTTCAAACTGTGTCAAGGTCGGTTCCCGCATCTGTCTTATTTTGGCGGAAAAGATGGCGGCCAACATCGCCACTGAGGAAAGTGCTTAGGTGAGAAATCAGATTTTTTGTTGTGCAAATTAACCGAAAAAGTTGTATCTTTGCAAAATATTATTAACCCTTAAAACACTATTCAAAAAATGAAAAAACTCTTAGTATTAGCACTTTTGGCTATTATTTCCATGCCCCTCTGCATGGCTCAGAAATCAATCTACGACTTCAAAGTCAACAATCTTGATGGCCAGCAGGTGAGTATGAGCGACTACAAAGGCAAGGTTATCTTGGTGGTCAATGTGGCAAGCCGCTGCGGCCTTACCCCCCAGTACGAAGGCCTGGAGGCACTCTATGAGAAATACAAAGACCGCGGTCTGGTCATTATCGGCTTCCCTTGCAACCAGTTCCTCGGCCAGGAGCCCGGCACCCCGGAGGAAATCCGTGGCTTCTGCACTGCCAACTACGGCGTTTCGTTCCCCATCATGGAGAAGATTGACGTGAACGGCGACAATGCTGCGCCTATCTATCAGTGGCTCAAGAAGAAGGCTCCTTTCAAAGGCTATCCCGAGCAGCATGCCGATTTTGCCGCCATGCTTGACAACATCCATCAGAAGACCGGCACCGGATATGACAAAGGCGACAATGTGCGCTGGAATTTCGGCAAGTTCCTCATCGGCCGTAACGGCAAGAAAGTCACCCGCTTCGAGCCTATGGTGACCCCGGCTGAGTTGGTAGCTGCCATCGAGAAAGCCCTCGGTAAGTAAGAAAAAACTTTTTAAACAAAATATCATGGGAAATTACACCAATTATTGGTCAATTATCTTTATCGTCTTTTGCGCAATGATGGTGGTCGTCCACTATTATCGCAAGTTTAAAAACCAAAAAGAAGAGGAGGCACGCGGCATATTCCCCTGCAACGAGGTGGAACAGTCGGGCAAGCCCTGTGTGCTGATTGTCGAATCCATGTCGGAGGATGACGAGAAGAAGGTGAAGAAGTTCATCCACGACAAAACCGACCTCGATTTTGATGCCCACTGTAAGTCGGAAAGAATTGGCAACGAACTCAAAATCAGCATGGATAAAGGCTTTGGCTTCTACGATGTGGCAAATATGGTCAACATCTATGCGTGGGACGAGGAGGGATTGAAAAACAAGGTTGCCGCACGATATTTTGTAAAAAAGATGACTATCGGCCAGACCGAAATAGTCGACACCGAGGTGCTGGTCTATGTCGCACCGGATGAAGAACGTGCTTGGGTGGTTCAATTCGTAGCCGATAAGCAGCGTTTTGAATACGACCTGGGCAGTGAGCGTGCCACAATTTTGAAAGACTGACCCTGCTTGAGGTCGTTTGGCCATAGTGCCAAACGACCCGGCAAAAGTGAGGCTTTGCTATACCTTCGCTCATCCTTCGCTGTTCCTTCGCTGTAGCTTCGCTTGAGGAACACTCCCATTATGGATGTTTCACGGCATGTTCGGAGGCTTGCGGCGAGGCTGCAAACTTTCAGTAGCGGAAGCCAAAAACTGAATAATTGCAAAAAAATGCGTATCTTTGCAGTCTGAAAAGAATAAATAAAATGAATACGAAACCCCATCCAAAGTTCACATTTACAACGAACGAGGAGTCTGCAATAGTCTCTCACTACATCCATTTGGCTGGCAGTAGATATGAGAAGACCTATCTTGCAGAAGCCAAACGTTTGCTTGGAGAAGAATCGAAAATACAGCAAAATGTGGTTTCGGAACCGGACTTTCAATTGGAACTCTTTCCGGAGATTGTGGATGTCCCTTATCCTACTCCGCGGCATCCCAAGTTCACTTTCATTGATTTGTTTGCGGGAATCGGAGGTTTTAGAATTGCTTGCCAAGAATATGGTGGACGATGTGTCTATTCATCTGAATGGGATAAGCAAGCACAGGCAACCTATTTTGCGAATTTTGGCGATATGCCATTTGGCGATATCACTTTGGCAAGAACCAAGCAATTCATTCCAGACAAGTTCGATTTGTTGTGTGGGGGATTCCCTTGTCAGGCTTTTTCGATAATGGGGAAAATGAAAGGTTTTGCAGATACTCGAGGAACAATGTTCTTTGAAATTCAAGAGATTCTTCAGCGTCACAATCCACCCGCTATTTTTTTGGAGAACGTAAAGCAACTAGTTGGTCATGATGGCGGTCGTACCTTTAAAGTGATACTTGGAATCTTGGACGAACTAGGGTATCATGTAAAATGGAACGTGTTGAATGCTTTAGACTTTGGCGTCCCCCAGAAAAGAGAACGTGTGATAATTGTTGGGTTTAAGGATAAAGCCAAAAGCGAGGCCTTTGATTTTGATTTTGAACGCAAGGCATACGATTTGCGTACTGTATTGGAGCAAGACGACATAGTCGACGCATCTCTATTCGCTTCTGAAAAAATACGCAAGAAACGTCAGGATAGTGTCCAGGGCAAAAAGGTGTTCTATCCGTCAATGTGGCATGAGAATAAGTCTGGCAATATCTCGGTGCTGGACTATGCCTGTGCCCTAAGAACTGGGGCATCTTATAATTACCAACTTGTCAATGGATATAGGCGACCTTCTTCGAGGGAACTTTTGAGATTTCAAGGATTCCCAGACAATTATAAGATTGTCGTGTCGCACCAAGAGATTAGAAAGCAAACCGGGAACTCGGTTGCTGTACCATTAATGAAAGCAGTTGCTGGAAAAATTGTAGAATTGTTATGAACCGTCCTAAATTAAGAGATTCAAAAAGGCTAAAGACTGAAGAATTGTATGAGTTGGGCAGACCTCCAGAGTCAATCATAAAGAGGTTTGGTGCACATTTCGCTTATCAGATTCATATTGGGCGTAATGATATCACTGGGGATGACTGGGGTAACATCTTTGCCGAATCGATAGGTGGAACCCATTTTGCTAGTCCTATTGGAATTGCCGATGTGGCGTACAAGAAGATGGCCTGGTCGATGAAGACCGTGAAAAATGCTGCTCCGTTCAATTGCAGGAACGTGAGATTAATCAGTGGGCGGTGCTCGCCTGATTTCTCATTTGGAATCACGGACCCTCACCAAGATATTCAGCGTACGGGTCAGTCGGTACTAGCTGTCTGGAACGAAAGAATAAATATTGCTTACGACGAATACAATCCGGTAAGAGTTGGTGTGTTAATAAGAAACAATGACTTGTCCGAGTTCTGCTTTTTTGAGGAATTTATTGAGCGATATAAAACAAGTGATTATTTTTGGGAGGAAAACTCGCGAGGTAATCTCATAGGGAAGAATAAGGAAACAGGGGATGCCCATTTTACTTGGCAACCGCATGGATCGCAATTCACAATCCACGCCAAAGTACCAAATGATTGTGTTAGATTCAAGGTCAAAAGACCACCGACTATTCCCATGGATGATGTTTTAAAGAGTATTAATTTTGATGATTCTTGGGTTGAAATTATATAATTTTTTTTGAATTTTCTAATTATGAAATTAGACGGAAGAAGAGAAAGTACCAATGTGGACGACCGCAGGGGTCGCAGCGTGAAGACCAAGGGCGGATTGGGTCTTGGCGGACTGATTATTGCCGGCTTGCTGGTATGGATTTTTGGCGGCAACCCCGCCAGTGTTCTGCAGTTGGCAGGCGGCAGCCAGACCGAGGAAGTGACCACCGATTATGTGGCCTCGGACGAGGAAGAAGCCATGGCCAAATTCGCACGCCAGATCCTGGCTGGAACCGAGGATGTATGGACTGCCGAATTCAAGAAAATGGGCAAGAAATATGTGCCGCCGAAGCTGGTGCTTTTCAAGGATGGTGTGCAGAGCGGTTGCGGCAACGCCACCTCGCAGTCGGGGCCGTTCTACTGCTCCGCTGACCAGTGCGTATACCTTGATCTTGAGTTCTTTATGAATATGAAACAGCAGCTCGGAGCCGATGGCGATTTCGTCTATGCCTATGTCATCGCCCATGAGGTTGGCCACCATGTGCAGTACCTGCTTGGCACCCTGACCGAAGCTCATCAGCAGATGTCGCGCTTGAGCGAAAAAGAGGCCAACAAAATCAGTGTCCGGCTGGAGCTTCAGGCCGACTATTATGCCGGTGTGTGGGCTTATCACGACAACGAAATGTTCGGTTCTCTTGAAGAAGGCGACATCGATGAAGGCCTGCGTGTGGCCGCGCTGATTGGCGACGACTATCTGCAGAAAAAAGCCCGCGGATATTCGGTCCCCGACTCCTTCAACCATGGCACTTCTGCCCAGCGCTCCAAGTGGCTGAAGAAGGGCATTGCAACCGGCTCAGTGCAGGGCGGCGACACCTTCAGTCCCAGCTATTCGAGCCTGTAATTTGCACCAAGTGTAAAAAAAAAACTTGTTGTTTCGACAAATATTCGTATCTTTGCAATTTGAATTTTGTAGAATAATAACTGAAATTTTATATATAAAATGAAGAAAATCTTATCTATCGCTTTGCTCCTGGCTGTGATGGCCGGCGCAATGGCCCAGCAGGGCACGAGAGAGTATGTGTCGGCTTTGATCACTTTTGCTGACACCAATCTGATTCCTCAGGATTCACTCAACAAGTATGGTGTAGTGCTGCAGACCCGTTCTGGTCGCATGGCTACCGCGCTGATCGATGCTTCTCAATATCAGGCTTTCCTCAACGCCAACCTGGCCGAGAGAGTTCAGCCCTCCACCCGCGTTTTCCTGCGCGACGAGCAGATTAACGCAATGCCTGGCGACAAGCACGAGTGCTGCAATCACCACGGCAAGGACGTCCGCCAGCACCTCATGGACGAGAACGCTATCCGCAACGACGAAGCTAAGGGCTGGTATGTTGGCCTGATGCTCGGCGGTTCTAGCAACCACATGGATGTCAGGAGCGCTCGTTGGAGCGGCACCTGGTACGGCGGCCGTGGCCTCGACCTCGACGCCCGCGTAGGCTACCAGTTTAATCAGTGGTTCGGCATCCGTTCCGGCCTCTCGCTGATGTCCAAGAACTATGCCACCTACCTGAATGTGAAGTATCTCGACCTCGAAGACAAATACTACACCACCTACAACAACATGTATCTCCAGCTGCCCGTCCTCGCCGACCTCTCCGTTGGTGGCGAAGATGTCCGCATCAACTTCACCTTTGGTGGCTATTGCGGCTACTGGCTTTCTCAGTGGCGTCACGGCTATGTCTATGTGGCCGATGATCCCCGTCCTTTCACTGGCGACTCTTACTCTTTTGTTGAGGGTTCCGACAACCGCTTCGATGCCGGTATGGCTGGCGGCCTCGGCCTCACTTTCCGCGTTTCCCCCTCTTGGCAGCTCCACTTCGACGGCACCTACTATCATGGCCTGATTAGCACCGCCAAGGATTTCGAGTCCTACAACCGCACCTGGGTCTTCGACATGGGTCTGACTTATCATTTTTAATCGAAAGTTGAAAATAATTGAAGAAAGCTTATGTGGTTGAGGGCGGTTGAAGTGGCAGGTTGCCTCCACAACTTCATTAACTCCCAAGCTTCATAAACTAGAAGAAAACATGTAAGGGCGGTGGCTGGTTAAGTCCCCGCCCTTAATAATATAATAACATTTCACATGAGACAAATCGATGCCAACACCTTCGAGGTGGACCAACCGCAGTGGCCCGACTTTATCAAGAACCGCGCACCCGAAAGCCACAAAGGCACCTACGGCCATGCTCTGCTCATTGCCGGCAGCTACGGCAAGATGGGCGCTGCCATCCTGGCAGCCAAAGCTTGTCTGCGTACCGGCGTGGGTCTGCTGACGGTGCATGTGCCGCGAAAGGGTGTCGACATCATGCAGGTTGCAGTGCCCGAGGCCATGGTGTCGATTGATGAAGACGAAACCCACTGGACGCATCTTTTTGCATCGGCTGAACTCTCCAAATACGATGCCATAGGGGTTGGACCCGGACTGGGCACTGGCAGCGGCGAGACCATGCGGCATCTGTTAGCTGCGGCTGCCGGTAAGCCCATGGTTATCGATGCCGACGGGTTGAACATGCTGGCCCGCATGGACGACAATTTGGAGCTGCTCCGCCACCATTCTGCCCAGGCTCCCATTATCCTCACCCCCCATGCTAAGGAGTTCGAGCGCCTCTTCGGTCAGTTCGACACCCCCGAGTCTCGATTGGCCGCTCAGCGGGAAATCAGCCGGGAGACTGGCGCGACAATCGTCTACAAGGGCCATCGCAGCCAGACTACCGGAAGAAATGGTGCTATCTACTTGAATACCACAGGAAACGCTGGCATGGCAACAGCCGGAAGCGGCGATGTGCTGACGGGAATTATTCTTTCAATAATTGCGCAAAATAATAATAATCAATTAGATGATGAGATGTGCGCTGTCTTAGGGGTGTGGCTGCATGGCAAAAGTGGTGACTTTGCAGTAGGAAAACAGTCGGAATGTAGCCTTATTGCGAGCGATATTGTAAAAAATTTACAATATGTAACAATGTAGTTTACAACTTGATAACATGCTTCTAAAAAAGTTTTTTCAGAAAAATATTGTGTAATTCAAAAAAAAAGCGTAATTTTGCACCCGCTTTGAGAGAAAAAGCGAGGTAATCTTCCTCAATAGCTCAGTTGGTTAGAGCACCTGACTGTTAATCAGGGGGTCGCAGGTTCAAGTCCTGCTTGGGGAGCAGCAACAAAAACAATTACAACTACAACAAGGATTCCTCAATAGCTCAGTTGGTTAGAGCACCTGACTGTTAATCAGGGGGTCGCAGGTTCAAGTCCTGCTTGGGGAGCAGAAGAGAAAGCCGCAAGAAATTGCGGCTTTTTTCGTAAACAACAAATAGCAAACAAAATGACGGCCCTCGTACCCACACTATTGCTCGCCCTGGTTCTCGTAGCCCTGATGTTCATGGGCCTCGGCGTGAAAATGTTCTTCAAAAAGCATGGCGAATTCAAGCGCCACTGCAGCAGCATGGACCCCTACACCGGCAAGGGCGGCGGATGCGTGTGCGCCAAAGCCTCCAGCACCAAGTGCAAAAATGCCGAGAAATACTCCCCCCTGGAGGTCAACAAAAACCTCATGGAGGAAATCGGCCAATAACCCCTTCCTGTTGTCCTCAGCCGCAAGTATTTGATTTAGCTGTTGTGTGGGATTTGCCTTAAATTCTTCTTTATTGGCTATTTGTCGTCGATGGGTTCGAGAAGAGACGGATCAATGCCGGTGATGGCCACGGCGAAGGATCCAAGCTCAATGACAAGCTTACGGCTTTTCAGGATTCTCACAATGCGACCTTCCTGACCTGCAAAGTCTCCTCCACGAACACGGACTCTCTGCTTATTCGCGAAATGGGAAAATGGATCCTTGAGGAACAAAACTCGGTCGTTATTGCTGCTCAAGAATAACCTGAACGCATTCATGTCGACATCTTTCACGGTGGCACATTTGTTGGTGGCACGGTCCTTATAGATGCCGAGAAGTCCATCAATCTCTTTGATGAGGCCAAGAATGTTGCCTTCGGTCTGGATGAAGATTAGTCTTCCTAAAGGATACACCTCCTTGACTTCCATCTTGGTATGGTCGGAGTTACACTTCTCTACGGACTGGACAGGCACAAAGAAATCAAGCCCTCTTTCTTTCAGTTGCAAAGCGAGCTCGGGGTCTGCCAGTTTTTTTGTATAGACGATGTACCACATATTTTTCAAAGTTGCAAAAGGTTGTGTTGATTTCGATTGGTTATCAGCCAGCCCTTTGAAAGTGCAAAGATACGATTTTATTTTGAATCTTCACGTTTTTTACAAAAATTAGATTGAATAGTGGCAAGTTCCCCGTTTTCTTCACCCCGGCTTCGGTCACCTATTAGCGCACCATTTTTGCGCCAAATTGCATAGGCTCTGGTTCTGAAGCCGGCCAATATCCCCACCAAAACCACTAGTTAACACAACAAAAACCGCTCAACACTGCAACCGAAATAACACAGTGAGCCCGTAGTAAGCCCGTTCCTTATCCTATATTTATACCTTATTTATTCTATAGTTATCCTATATATAATAGGATAACTAAGGTATAACTATAGAATAAATATAGGATAAATGGCGGGAGAAGGGCGGAGGAAGGCCGAGGTAGCACTGCGGATTTCAGGCAGTTGGCTGGTGGGGAAAGGTTTGGAGGGACAATTGGAGCAAATTGAGAATGAGGTGGTTGGACGGCATAACAAAAGCCCCTTCCGGGGAGAAGGGGCTGTATGGTTTGTTGATTTGATGCTGTCGGTTAGAAATGGAAGCCGATGCGGATGGCCAGCTCGCCAATGTTGCGCTTGACTACGCGGCTGGGGAACTCGTCGGTGACGTTGTTCTGGGTGCGGCCGGTGTATTCAATGCGATGGTCGCCAAGGCCATAGTAGTAGAGGCCCACGCTGACGTTGTCGCCAAGGTAGGTGCCGGCACCCACGGTCCAGGCAAAGTTGAGCGAGGGACGGTAGGCGTACCACATGGCGGGCACTTGGCTGTAGCCGTTGCGGGTGATGAACATGGCATCGAAGCCCAAGGAGAACTCGGCAAAGGGCTTGACGATGGGGGTGATGTCGTAGCGGTACTTCAGACCCAAGGCCGCAGGGATGTTGAAATAATGCGGGGTGATGGGCGTTGAGCCCATGGTGACGTTGAGTTCGTTGTTGTCGTAGACGTCGTTGACCGAGCCTTTGGTGGGGTTCCAGAGAACGCTCATCTCGGCAAAGGGCTGCAGCTGGCCGTAGCCAATGTCGCACCAGAGACCGAAACGCAGTGAGAATCCCATGCCGGCAAAGGCGTCCATGGCTACGTTGTGGCGATCCATGGGTTTGAATATGCCTTCTTTCACGCCCGAGGCGTTGTTGAATTCGGCAGTGGGAATGAATCCGTCAAAGTAGAAGGAAGTCTCGGCCTGCTGGGCGCGGGCGCTAATGCCGGCAAAAAGGAGCACGATGCCGAGGCACAATCCTTTGATGTTGTTATACTTACTCATATTATACTTGTTTTTTTCAAGCTACAAAATTACCAAATTTATTTCATATTTCGAAAAAAATGTGAAATTTTCGTATCTTTGCAAATTATTATATTGTAACATTAAATTTATAGAAAATTGAAAAATAGAGTTTTACACATTCTGCCCTTGCTCGCTCTGATGCTTATTTCTGGAGCAACTAAGGCTCAGGTCAATTTTGACCCCATTTTCAGTCAGATGCGCTTGGAGGCGCGCGCCGATTTTGATTTCAACAAGGTCAGCGACAATTCCGGCCTGAACTACGACCCCAGCTACGGCATGCACGGCCGCTATTTCAACCTCATTGCCGGCGGCACCTTTGGCGACAAGTTCAGCTATTTCTTCCGCCAGCGCGTGGTGGCCAACCCCGGCTCGGTGAATCTGTTCGACAACACCGACTTCCTCTATGTTAACTACATGCCTAACAACAATTGGACTATCCGCCTGGGTAAGGATGCCCTGGCCGTGGGCGGCTTTGAGTACGACGCAGCGCCTATCGACGTGCTCTTCTCCACCCGCTACTGGGATTATTTCTACTGCTTCCAGCCCGCAGTGGCCGCAGCCTACAAGACCAACAACGGCCGCCACATGTTCATGGGCCAGATTGGCGATTCTCCCTACGTCTACACCAATGGCGGTGCCGGTTGGGACGACGGTCTGCTGGCTTACAGCCTCTACTACTCCGGCAATTTCGGCCACTACAAGATGCTGTCGTCGGTGAACTGGTTCCAGCGTCCCGACCGCAAGTTCATGAACTATATTGCCGTGGGCCAGAAACTTGTGTACGACAAGTTCGACATCTATCTGGACCTTATCCACCATGCGATGACCAACAACGACTGGGGCAACAACTACGCCGTGGTCAGCTGTGCCAACTGGTATGCGCTGCCCAACCTCAGCTTCTTTATCAAGGGTGCTTACGAGCAGAACCGCTCTATGTCGGCCCTCGGTGGCTATCCCACCCCCGGCATGTTCGATGTGCTTGAGGATGAGGAACATGCCTACTGCACTTATGGCCTGGGCATGGAATATCGCCCTGAGATTTGCCCCAGCTTCCGCTTCCACGCCTACGTTGCCAACCGCACCACTACCGACTTCACTTTCGACCAGAAGAGCAACAACCTGATGATCAACTGCGGTATCTCCTGGAACATGGACTTCAACCGCATGTGGAAGGACAATGCCATGCGCATGATCAACTCTCTCCAGCAATAATCCACCTTAGATTATAATTCCCAAATTCCACTGATATGAGCCCCAATCAAGAGACTAAAAAAGCAAAACCAGCCGGCAGTGTCGGCCAGTGGTTCAAACGTTCTGCGGAATCATTAGTATTCCTTATCATCTTCATCGCATTCTTCTGGGCTTTGGCCTACAAGATGACTCTGCCCAATATGCTGAACACTTTTATGCAGACAGCCTACCACCTGCTGCTGGAGACAGTGTTCTACATCATGGCCATCTGCGTGCTGATGGGAGCCATCGGCAAACTCCTCATCGAGTTCGGCGTTGTCAACCTGTTGGAGAAGATACTGCGCATCTTCATGAAGCCCCTCTACAATCTGCCCGGCGTGGCCGCCCTGGGTGCCATCATGACCTTCCTTTCCGACAATCCTGCCATCATCTCGTTGGCACAGAACAAGAGTTTCTCGCAATATTTTAAGAAATACCAACTCGTCTCCCTCACCAACTTCGGCACAGCCTTCGGCATGGGCCTGGCAGTTTTGGCCTTCATGATTGGCCAGGGCTTCGGCGGTGGCGCGCTGGTGGGTATCGTTGGTGCCATTGTGGGCAGCATCGTTTCCACCCGCCTCATGCAGCGCTTCACGCTGAAGAGCTACCCCGAGATGAACAGCCCTGTGTGCGAGTTCTCGGGCGATGGTGAGGTTGAGGAGATCAACTACAAGAGCGAGGGTTCCATTTTCCAGCGCTTCCTGAACGGCCTGCTCGACGGTGGTAAAGACGGCGTGGGCATCGGCCTGGCCATCATCCCCGGCGTGCTCTGCATCAGCACCATCGTGATGATGCTGACTTTTGGCCCCGACACCGCCACCCACACCTATACCGGTGCCGCCTACGAGGGTGTGCCCGTGATCACCTGGCTGGCCGAGAAAGTCCAATTCATCTTCTACTGGCTCTTCGGTTTTGAGAACGGACAGCTCGTGGCATTCCCCATCACTGCCCTTGGCGCAGTGGGAGCCGCTCTGGGTCTTGTTCCCCGCCTGGTTACCGAGGGAATCATCGACAACAATGCCATCGCCGTGTTCACCGCCATGGGCATGTGCTGGAGCGGTTACCTCTCCACCCACACCGCCATGCTCGACTCGCTGGGCTATCGCAAACTCATCGGAAAAGCCATCGGAGCGCACACAATTGGCGGACTTTGTGCCGGTATTGCAGCCCACTGGATATGGGTATTGATAAGTTTATTATAATCATATACAGCCAATTGACATTTCGGATGAAAATTATTTTTCTTCAATTGTCAAAAAGTTCGTATCTTTGCAGAAAATATTAACCCTAAAAATAAGATAATAAAATGGCTTACAAAATTTCTGACAGCTGTGTTGCTTGCGGTACTTGCATCGACCAGTGCCCCGTTGGAGCTATCTCCGAAGGCGACATCTACAAGATTGATCCTAACACCTGCGCTGGCTGCGGCACTTGCGCTGACGCTTGCCCCACTGGTGCTATCGTTGAGGAATAATCCAACAACGCAACCACAAGAAAAGCCCCGCCAAATGGCGAGGCTTTTTTGTTAGGAGGGGACTGAGAAATAAAAGAGGAAAGACACTAAAAAACGCTGCTGCGCTTTTGCGAGAAGACACGAAATGCCGAAACCCAACACTCAGCAAAACAAGAGCCACAAGGCAATGAGGGCTGCCAGCCGGCAACCTCGCGCTTGCTATCCGCAAAGCTAAAAATGCGTTTGCATTGCAAGCTGACGGTTGGACATCATTTTACTCCCGTTGAAGGCCCGTTGAAGGCCCGTCCATAGGAGCGAAGGTAGAGCGAAGGAACAGCGAAGGTGCAAAAGTCGCGTCTGTGGGCATCACGGAAATGTAAAATGTATAATGCTTTCAGTAAAGATTGAGGGCTTGAGGCAAGCAGTGTATTTAAAAATGGATTTTACATTTTACATTTTGTGCAAAATATCTAGTTATCAGGTGGTTTTATACCAACTTTGTGGAATTTACATGTAAAAACACATTATACATTTTAACTTTATTTTGACTTGTCATCCAGAAATGTAAATTTTACATTTTGAATGTAAAATTTACACTTTTTTATTCCTATTATACTGTAAACAAACAAGATGGTTGAAAATGTAAAATGTATAATCCAAAATCAGAACAACCATCCAGGTGCGGATCCGCTGCTATCAGTTTTAGGCGAGAACTCTTTCTGCGCAGATGAGGTGGGCAGCCTAGCCAATATAATATCCTGAGAGAAAGGTGTGTTGGCAGCTGCCCCTCTAGTCACTATTTCGCTGTTCGCAGAAATCGGCATGGAGTTTGCTGGCTCGCTTACGCAGGCTCAAGCCGGAAGCAAAGTGCCTGGGCAACAGCCCCTCGTCCCCAATTATAGAATGGCAGATTGGGGACACTTGTGCGCAGGATAAGAATTGCTAAGTAAGCGTTATGCGATAAAAAAAACTGCCCAGAAGCGAGTGCTGCCGGGCAGTTTGATATGTGAGGACTAGGAGGCTAGTCGATCTTGTCGAAGCGGAGGTAGGGGCGCAGACACTCGGGCATGATGATGCCGTCGGGGGTCTGGTTGTTTTCCAGCAGGGCGGCCACGATGCGGGGCAGGGCCAGGGCGCTGCCATTGAGGGTGTGGGCCAGCTTCATCTTGCCGTCGGTATCTTTGAAACGGAGTTTCATGCGGTTGGCCTGGAAGGTCTCGAAGTTGGACACGGAGGAAACCTCGAGCCATTTCTGCTGGGCAGCACTCCAAACCTCGAAGTCGAAGGTCATAGCGGAGGTGAAGCTGATATCGCCACCGCAGAGTTTGAGGATATGGTAGGGCAGACCCAGTTTGTCCAGCAGGCCGCCAACGTGGCGTTTCATCTCTTCAAGCATATCGTAGGAGCGGTCGGGGTGCTCGATGACCACGATTTCCACCTTGCTGAACTCGTGCAGGCGGTTGAGGCCGCGGACATCCTTGCCGTAGCTGCCTGCCTCGCGGCGGAAGCACTCGGAATAGCCGGCATGCTTGATGGGGAACTGGTCGGCATTGACGATGACGTTGCGATAGATATTGGTGATGGGCACCTCGGCGGTGGGGATCATATAGAAACCATCCAGGGGGATGGCGTACATCTGGCCTTCCTTGTCGGGGAGCTGGCCGGTGCCAAGGCCGGAAGCCTCGTTGACCATGAGCGGAGGCATGATTTCGACGAAACCAGCATTGACGGCCTCGTCCAGGAAGAAATCGATGAGGGCGCGCTGGAGGCGAGCGCCTTTGCCCTTATAGACAGGGAATCCGGCGCCGGTGATCTTGTTGCCGAGTTCGAAATCGACGATGTCGTACTTTGCGCAGAGGTCCCAGTGGGGCAGCGCATCGGCAGAGAGGTTGGGTTTCTGGCCAAATTCAGCCACCACCACATTGTCGGCCTCGGTCTTGCCCTTGGGCACGGTGATATGGGGAGCGTTGGGCAGCGAGATGAGCTTGGCGTTGAGCTCGGTCTCCACGGCGGTCTGCTGGTCCATCAACTCTTTCTCGCGAGCCTTGAGGTCGGCAGTCTGAGCCTTCTTGGCGTCAGCTTCCTCGCGCTTGCCCTGTTTGAAGAGCATGCCAATCTCTTTGGCGATGGCATTCTGCTCAGCCTTGACGGCATCGGTCTGTTGCTGGAAGGCGCGGCGTTTTTCGTCAAGAGCAATAATCTCGGCGATGCGCTCCTCTACATTTTGTACATTCTTAATCTTGAGGCGTTCGATGATTTCCTCGGTATGTTCCTTAATATATTGAAGTTGCAGCATAATGTATTATGTTTTTTGAAGTAGCAAAGGTACGATTTTTTTTTGGAATTGGAGAAATTTATTTTGTATGTATTATAAAAAGGCTATTTGCCAATGCAGAATCGTGAGAAAATGGAACCCAAGATTTCGTCGGAAGTGACTTGCCCGGTGATGGATCCAAGGTGGTGCAAAGCCTCGCGGAGGTCGATGACAACAAGGTCGGCCGGGAGGTTGCTATGGAGCCCTTGGCGCACTATCTCCACCGACTGTAGCACCTGTTTTAGGGCTTGGAAATGGCGCAAATTAGAGAGAATGGGCTGGCCGGGGGAGGTTGCAGTATAGGACTGGGTGAGACGCTGGCGCAAGAGGTCGAGGCCGATGCCGTTTTTGGCCGATATCTGTATGGCGTCGATGTTGGGGGAAGAGGCAACCACATCAATCTTGTTGACAATGGGAACAATCTGCTTCCCCTCCAGCGTTACCTGGTCGGCCAATGCGGATAACTCATCAGCCAGGGTGGCCGGCGAATCGGTGAGATAGATGACAATCTGCGCCTTATCTATGGCCTTATAGCTACGCTCAATACCAAGAGACTCAATCATATCGGAGCTGTGGCGGATGCCGGCAGTGTCGATAAAACGGAATGTGATGCCGTCGAGGTTGATGGTGTCCTCCACCGTGTCGCGAGTTGTGCCGGCAATATCGCTGACGATAGCGCGGTCCTCGCCAACGATGGCATTCAGCAAGGTGGATTTGCCCACATTGGGGCGGCCCACAATGGCCACATGAACACCATTTTTGATGGCATTCCCCAGCCGGAAGCTATCGCAAAGGCGCTGGCACTCAGCCTGGATGGTATCGAGCAAGGCATGCAGTTTTCCGCGGTCGGCAAATTCCACATCCTCCTCGCTGAAATCCAATTCAAGTTCCAAAAGTGCCGCTAGGTCCACGAACTGGTCGCGGAGCTCTTTGAGCCGCTGGGCATAGCCACCACGCAACTGACTGATGGCCAGCGCATGATTGGCTGAATTAGTGGAGTCGATAAGGTCGGCCACAGCCTCGGCTTGCGACAAGTCCAGTTTCCCATTCAGGAAAGCCCGCCGAGTGAATTCGCCCGGCTCGGCCAGCACAGCACCACTGTCTAGAAGACATTGTAGGATAGTCTGTTGCACATAGATAGAACCATGACAGGAGACCTCCACCATATCCTCTCCCGTGAATGAGAGGGGGGCGCGATAAAGGGTAAGCATGACCTCATCAATGATTTTATCTCCATCACGAAAGAGCGAATAGGCCGCCACTGGCTTGGCAGTCTGGTAGTCTGGCAGATGCAGATGCTTGGCCGCAATGGCATGGGCCTGAGATCCGGCAAGACGAATGACGGCAATGCCGCCGACGCCTGCGGGGGTGGATATGGCTGCAATAGTGCTCATTGGTTGTCTTCTTTTTCGTCCACAACCTCAGCCTCTTGCACATCCTCATTCAGTTGGGGGTCGGCGATATAGTCAGAGCCAAAAAGCGCGGTCATTTCTTGCTCGCTGAGACCCAAGTCGTTCTTCATTTTGTACATATTGGGATAAGCCACAAAAAGCATGAGCACTAGGAGGCAAGTGACCATGAGGAGCGAATTGTCGGACATGAGCACAATCAGCACACATTCCACTACAACAATGGCAAAGGTGGTATTGTAGAGGCTGGTGACATGATTGCTGTAGCCGTTGATTTTGTCGGCCAAGGTGTTGAGGTTGCGAAGTTTGGGGGCGTTGCGACGCAGAGCCATCAGCACCATGACCACAGCCAGCACGGCCAACACGATGCCGGAGATGAGCATCCATCTGGCCACTTCGGGCTGTTGGTAGGTGACATGGAATGGGCAGAAGCTGTAGATAATGGTCAGTAACACAATGGTTAGCGAACCATAGAGGCCAATGTTGGCAGAGCGACGGAATTTCTTGATTGTTTCTTGTAAGTCATTCATAAGCGTTGGATACTATTTTTGAACGGAGAGTTTTTCCTTAAGAAATTTAGCAGTATAAGATTCTGGACATTTGAGAAGTTGCTCGGGGGTGCCGGCAAACACCAGCCGGCCACCATCGCGGCCACCCTCAGGACCCATATCTATGACCCAGTCGGCCACCTTGATTATGTCGTGATGGTGCTCAATGACGATGATGCTATGTCCATTTTCAATTAGGCTGTTGAAGGCCTTGATAAGTTTCTGGATGTCGTGGAAATGGAGACCCGTGGAAGGCTCGTCGAAGATAAAGAGGCGCGGATGGTCGGTTTCGCCTTTGACGAGGTAGGAAGCCAGCTTCACACGCTGTGCCTCGCCACCTGAAAGCGAACTGGAGGACTGGCCTAACTTAAGGTAGCCCAGGCCTACATCCTGCAATGGCTGAAGTCGGGCAAGGATAGATTTCTGCCCTTCAAAGAATTCAATAGCCTGGTCCACAGTCATATCCAGCACATCGGAAATATTCTTGCCAAGATACTGGACTTCCAAGGTCTCTTCCTTGAATCGTGTACCATGGCATTCTTCGCAGACCAAGTGCACATCGGCCATGAACTGCATGCCTACAGTCACAAATCCTTCACCTTCGCATACTCCGCAACGGCCTCCTTCGGTATTGAAGGAGAAAAAGCCGGGTTTGTAGCCCCGGGATTTGGCCAAGGGCTGCGAGGCATAGAGCTGGCGGATTTCGTCATAGGCTTTCATATATGTGGCCGGGTTGCTGCGCGAAGAACGTCCAATAGGATTCTGGTCCACCAGTTCCACTTTGCTGATACGGTTCAGGTCGCCTGAAACGCCGGCACATTTGCCCACATAGTCGGTGGAACCGTCAAAGCGTTTCTGCAGCACATCGTAGAGCACTTGCTTGACCAAAGATGTCTTGCCCGAGCCACTGACACCCGTGACCACGGTAAGCACACCCAATGGGAAGTCCACATCAACATGGTTCAGATTGTTGCAGAAAGCGCCAGAGATGGTGATGCGATCACGCCAAGGCCGACGAGAATTGGGTACGTCAATCTGCATGTTACCAAGGAGATACTGCGCCGTCATCGATTTCTTAGGAGCTTTCTTTCGCATTTCTTCCGGCGTGCCGGCAAATACAACTTCGCCACCCAGGCGTCCGGCCCCGGGGCCGATGTCGATGATATAGTCAGCCGCATTCATAATGTCTTCGTCATGCTCAACTACGATGACTGTGTTGCCGAGGTCGCGCAGCTCTTTCAGCACATGAATGAGGCGGTCGGTATCACGGGAGTGAAGACCGATGGAGGGTTCGTCAAGAATATACATGCTGCCCACAAGGGAGCTACCGAGCGAGGTGGCCAGGTTGATACGCTGCGACTCGCCGCCACTGAGGCTGTTGGACAAACGGTTGAGCGAGAGATATCCCAGGCCTACGTCCAGCAGATATTTCACACGGTTGGTCAGTTCCAGCATGAGTCGCTTAACCACTTCGCGCTCATGATCGGTCAGGGTGGTGCCGTCGGTTTTGCCTTCTGCGGCAATGGATTCCAGCCAGAGGGCGAAATCGCAGACCGGCATATTGAGCAACTCGATGATAGACTTGCCACACACTTTCACATAGGCGGCATCTTTGCGCAGACGGCTACCACGGCAGTCGGGGCATAGTGTCTTGCCGCGGAAGCGAGAAAGCATCACACGGTACTGAATCTTGTTGGCCTGACTTTCTACCCATTTGAAGAAGCCGTCGATACCCTCCCAGGTGCCACTTCCTCGCCACAAGATATCGAGCTGTTTCTCGGTGAGGTCGCAATAGGGGGTGTGGATGGGGAAGTTGAGCCGGGAAGCCAAGCGAACGAAATGGTTCTTCCATTCCGACATCTTCTCGCCGCGCCAGCAAACCACGCAGTCCTCAAACACCGAGAGTGTCTTATTCGGCACTACGATATCCTCGTCAATACCCATCACATTGCCGTAGCCCTGGCATGTGGTGCAGGCACCGTAGGGGTTGTTGAAACTGAAAAAATTGGGGTTTGGCTTTTCAAAAGTGATACCGTCGGCCTCGAATTTATTGCTGAATGAGGCTTCGCCCAAACTGTTGTGGTCGGGGTCCTCGGCTTTGACAAGGCAGCAACCACGGCCTTCAAAAAAAGCCGTCTGTACCGATTCTGAAATGCGGGCCAGCTGGTCATCATCACCTGGATGTACCTGGATGCGGTCGACCAACAGCATGGTATCTCCTTCTTCGGCCGGAGAGGCAAGATAGTCTTCAATGCGAATGATCGTACCCTTCACGGCAATGCGCATAAATCCTTCCTGCTGCAGCATCTCCAACTGAGGACGCAGCGGACGCTCTTTACTGAAAGACAGCGGAGCATACACTATCACGCGGGTGTCGGCCGGGAAAGAATAAATGTGGTCGACCACATCGCTCACCGAATGGCGCTTGACTTCCACTCCAGAAACTGGCGAGAATGTGCGTCCAATGCGGGCGAACATCAGCTTCAAGTATTCATAAAGCTCGGTGGATGTGCCAACCGTGGACCTAGGGTTGCTGGTGTTCACTTTTTGCTCGATGGCCACGGCCGGAGCAATATTCTCAATCAAATCGACTTCTGGTTTCGACATGCGGCCTAAAAACTGGCGAGCATAGCTTGAGAGGCTCTCCACATAGCGACGTTGACCTTCGGCATAGAGGGTGTCGAATGCCAGGCTGGACTTGCCCGAACCGCTGAGGCCGGTGATGACAACAAGTTTGCCCTGAGGGATGTTGACTGAGATATTTTTGAGGTTGTTGACGCGAGCGCCATGAATTTTTATCATAATGATGTGGTTTTAAAAGGGTAGGAATCCAAGTGCGATGTGGAAGGTCATCATATTCTCATACCAAAGGTTGGCATTGAAATTGCGACGAATGTTGATGGCGGCAGTCTCGTCGCGATGCTCATACATGTAGTCGTCCATATTGTCGTATTCGAAAGGCAGTGCCATGATGGCTGTGTAGCGGAATCCGAGGTCCAGCACCAGCCGGGTGGAGAGCATGTGGTGGTAGCCCACCTGAAATTGCAGCCCAAAGCGGTGATATGTCGAGTCAACCTTATTGTGCACCACATTTTCATCATAGGGCATAAGGCTGGTGTGATGATATGACGGACCGAAGCCTATATATGCACCTACGGGAGCGGATATGTCGCGGCCGATGTATCGGCGGTAGGTTAATGCCAGATTGGTGAGGTCGGCGTTAAAGCGCGACTTGCCGTTGTCAAACAGCAGTAGGTTGGGGTCGCGACCATTTGCGATAAAGAACTGCGACTTGCCGAAGTTTGCACTGAGGTGCACGGAGCCTTTCTCTGCTACCACATATTCCAGTCCCAGTCCGCCCCGCATGCGGAATCCGCTATAAGGGTTGAATTCCCAGAGTGCGTTCAGCGGCGAGAAATGCAGGCCGGCCTCGGCACTCACTATCATACGTTTTCCAAGGAATCCGGTGGGTGCCGTGGCTTGCAGGCCTCGATGGAAATTGCGATAGATGAAGTTGGTGACAATGGTTTTGGTGTCGTAGGTATCGTTGCGGGTTTCGGCACGCGATATTACAGAACCGTTGCGGGTGTCGATCAGCAGATTCTGCGTGGCGGTAAGTTCTTGGCGTCTAGCCACGTCGAGATATGCCACAGGAGCTATGGGGTAGAGGATCGTGTAGAAGAGTAGAGTGCCCAAGGGGAAGGAATGTTCCTCCCAATTGCCAACCATGTTCAGGCTCAACATGTCGGCTCCATAGCGCAGGCGCAGGCTGTCCATCTGAGGCTGTAACGAGAGGCGGCGTTCCACGTTGCCCTTACTCTGCCAGAACTCATTGGTCCACTCGTTGAGGGTCACAAAGTCGTTGTAGAAACGTGCTTCGTTTTGGTTGCGCATCGCGGCATCGGAGAAGTCGACGACCTTCAGCCCCGACGCTTGTGCGGCAGTCTCTATTTTTGACACAAGTTTTTGTTCCAGATCATAAGATTCTTTATACCGCACTGCTGTCTCCTCCTTATTGTCTAGCACAAGATAGCTGGGCGCATATACAAACACATTTTTCTCTCTGGTCTGAGGCTGAGATGTGGCGTCGCCGATGCAGTCGGCCATAAATTGGGCCAGGCTGTTGTCGGCCATCAACATATCGGTGAGGGCATATCGGAGCGGGTTGCGGGTTGCGGCATCCTGCTGTTTCTGGCGGAAGCGGGCGTATTTGTCGTTGGGGTCAGCGGCTGATTGCTGGTTTTGATTGCTGGCGGTGTCAAAGGTGGTGTGGAATGCAGTTGGGGAAAGGTCGCAACTGATGTTAAGTGTCTGCACCAGGTCGCGACATGCGTCGGTCAACACCTGCTTGTCGGAATTCTGCTGGTGGGCGCGCCACATGGCACGCAGAGCCAATACGCTTATTTCGGATTTGCTAAGCTTCCGGAACAGATAGTAGCATTGCTGTATCTCGCCCGAATAGTCGTTGTAGTCGCCCACAATCTGGCTGCTGTTGTTGGTGGTCTTGTATTTGGCCATGGCATATAGCGCATGAGCCATCGACTCCTGGCAGAACACGTTGTCGGGGTGTTCTTTCAAAAATGCGTAGCTATCGTAGAAGGCCTGTACAAAGTCGGCATAGATGAGTTCTTGGCGGATACATTCCAGCCGGGCCAGCTGGCGGATATAGTCAAACTGATCGCTACTGGTGGTGACAAAGGCTGAGCTGCCCCAGCTGCGACCTTGCTTGATAGTGGCTGCGGCTTGGCGTCGTTTGCTGATATTGGGGTGGCTGCTGTGGCTGTCGTCGGTCGTGTCGTTGGGCACGAATTCGGCCACCTGCTTGAGAAAATAGCTTGTGGAAAGCTGGTAATAAGGGGTGTTGAAAAAGGTGGTGTCGAAGGCATACGAGCCCCAGGGTTGGCTGGATTGGCTCAGCATGTCGTACACTTCTGCTACAGCCTCTATGCGGTAGGGACTCCTCTGGTAGAACATCACCAGGCCCAGGCTGTCGGCTTCCAACTCCATCTGGTGGGAGCGGTTATGGTATTTCAGAAAGTCGTTGAGCTGCACTTCTAGGTTGTCCTTGTTGGGTTTCTTGCGCAGCAGCATCTCGGTATTGTGGTTGCGCAGATAGTGGATGATCTCGTGGCTGATGACAAAGGCCAGCTGGTCTTCGGACTTGGCAGCGGCCACAAGACCCAGATTCACAAATATCATGCCTTGGCCTGTGGCAAAAGCGTTGACCGATGAACTTTTGACGGTATAGAATCGCAGTTCCTTGCGCAGGTCGGGGTAGTCGTGGAGCAGCGTGTCGGCTATGCCTTCTATCATACGCGTCACGGGGTCGCCATACAGTATGCGGCCGTTGGCGGTAAGGCGGTTGATATAATACGAGGCCTCCATGATACGGTCGCGGTTGCGCAGCTTGCCGTTGTTGTAGTCGCGCACGCGTTGCTTGTCCTCGGCATACAGTTGGGCTAGCCCTTTGCGCAGGTCGTTGGGTATAGTGCCTTCCGATTTCAGACCCGAGAAATGAGTGAGGTCGTAACGTTGCTGTGCCGAGCCGCTGAGGACGCAGCACAGCAGGGTGGCAAAGATGGTAAGTTTAGAAATTGACATATACGGGGGCTGATTTCTTTCTTGAGGCAAAAAGGGTGAAATAGCGGTTGCCGCTTATGCGGAAGAATGGTCCGGTGATAGAACCGGCTTCGCCGCCTTTGACCAAGGTCTTGGTCACCTGCCCGTCGGGGGCAATGCAATAGACACCCAGGTTGTGCATGCTGAAGTTGAAAAGTTTGTTCAGGAACTTGGTGTCGGGATAGACCGTTTTTGCGCCGTTAATCTCTTGCTGCATGAAATAGATGTTGCCGCCCACATGCATCAGCATCAGATCGGATACATATGTGGGGTCTTCGCCAAAGGAGGTTTTCTCAAAGTAGTTGCTGCGGAAATTCTTGGTCCATCCGATATTGCCCAGAGAGTCTATCGACATCATCACCGTGCCGCAGATGCAGCGTTCGTGGTAGTCGGGTGAGCTGCCGCCGTAGTGGAATATGTCCCATGACTTCTGGAACAGCGCCAAGCCTCCGTTGTCGGTACTGACGCTATGGGTCATCTGTATAAATTCGGGATAGACGGCCTTTCTCGTGGGGATGAAGTCGCTGTTGTTGAATACACACATGTCTTCGATACTCAGGTCATATGTGGCGGTTTTCATCGAGCGGTCGCGCGTGTTGATGGACACGGCCAGCAACTTATCAAAGGTGCGTTTATTGGGGGTTATCTCATGAATTGCGGGGCCTGCGGCGACCACTCTGCCATTCTGCACATTCACGATTTTGAGATGGGCAATCATGCCTTCGGCATATTCCTGTTCTATGGTCTGCTCGTTGTCCACATCCAATTGGCTCATGCATACCAGGGTCTTCTGTTTGTCGGTGTTGTAGATGGTGCCCAGAGTGTACATCACTCCGTTGTTGTCAACCGTCAGGTCGTCGATAGTTCGCACATCGTACTGCTTGGTCCAGAGGGGCTGGAATTTGTTGTCGAGCAGAAATTGCTGCTGCGCGGTCTCGTTGGTGACAGTATTGATGCGTATAGACACGATTCCGTAGTAGTCGTTGTTGTCGGACTTGGCGTACCACGACACTTGGGCAGTATTCTTATCACCTATCCGGTCGGAGTTGTTCACGGCTACTATAGGTCTCTTGCTGTCGGTAGCATGGTTGATGATGATATCCTCCACTTTGATCACTGTCATGGATTTTAGATCCACTTCTACGCGGCGGTAGTTGTGGAACACTCTGTTGCGAATCAGTATGTACAGGCTGCCATCTACTTTGTTGGCATACACCACGTCGTCCAGATATCCGGTGCCGGAAATATTCACTTGGCGCAACACGTTCAGGTTGGTGTCGGTCACCAAGGCCTGTATGCCATTAGCGGCTTTCATGCCCAGCACGGAGGTCGTCGAGTTGGTGGCCATCACCACCTCGTTGCCCTCGTACGACACGACTCTGGCTTCGCCCGACTCGATATAGTTCATGGACTTGTTGAATTTGCCCGTGCGGAAGGCGGGCATCTGTGCCATAGCGCTGCAAGCGATGGCCAGAAGGACTGCGACTATTAATACTTTTTTCATAATGTTATATTATTAAATTAAATATGTTGGCAACAATGTGCACATAATATTTTGTAGCACCCTATGCCTAGGCAAGGGCGCTACAAAATAATGTATCTTGATAGTTGACTATTTCTCGATCAGCTTGTCGTTGGAGCCGAGCACGTTGATAATCTTGTGCATGTACATCTGCTTCATGCTCTCACGGGCGGGCTTCAAATACTGGCGGGGATCGAAATGGCTGGGATTCTCGGCCAGATGTTTGCGCACAGCTGCGGTCATAGCCAGGCGGCTGTCGCTATCGATGTTGATCTTGCACACAGCGCTCTTAGATGCCTTGCGCAACTGTTCCTCGGGGATACCTACAGCAGCCTTCAAGCAGCCGCCGTTAGCGTTGATGGTGTCAACGGCATCCTGCGGCACCGAGCTGCTGCCGTGCAGCACGATGGGGAAGCCGGGGAGCTTCTTCTCGATGGCCTCGAGCACGTCGAAAGCCAAAGGAGGAGGCAGCAGGCGACCGGTCTCGGGGTCTACGGTGCACTGCTCGGGGGTGAACTTATAAGCGCCGTGGCTGGTGCCGATGCTGATAGCCAGGCTGTCAACGCCGGTCTTGGTCACGAAATCGATAACCTCTTCAGGCTTGGTGTAGTGGCTTTCTTCCGAGGCAACCTCATCCTCAACGCCGGCCAGCACACCCAGCTCGCCTTCAACGGTCACGTCGAACTGATGAGCATATTTCACCACCTTCTTGGTCAAGGCCACATTCTCTTCATAAGGCAGGCTGCTGCCGTCAATCATCACACTGCTGAAGCCCATGTCGATGCAGCTCTTGCAAGTCTCAAAGCTGTCGCCATGGTCCAAATGAAGCACGATTTCGGGATGGGCGCAGCCCAGCTCCTTGGCGTAGGCCACCGAACCCTCGGCCATATAGCGGAGAAGAGTCTGGTTAGCATAGTCGCGGGCACCACGGCTCACCTGCATAATCACAGGGCTCTTGGTCTCCACTGCGGCCATGATGATGGCCTGCATCTGTTCCATATTATTGAAGTTGAAAGCGGGGATGGCGTAGCCGCCGTCAACTGCTTTGGCAAACATCGCGCGGGTGTTCACCAGTCCAAGTTTCTTATAATCTACCATAGTTTTATATTATTAGGGTTGTGTCGTAAAATTTTGCAAAGGTACACATTTTTTCCGACATGGCAAAAACTTTTTTCCCCTTTACATTATTTTAACAAGACGTCACCCTGCCCAGCCGCCTATTCCTGCTCAAAAATGGCGGTGAGACTGATGCTGCGGTTGAGTACAATGGGTCGGGGATTCTGCGTGTTGCCATCGCTCCAACTTACGAAGCGGAAGCCCCGGTTGGGGATGGCCATAATCTGCACCTCCGCGCCCAGGGGAAACACACCCGAGCCAGCACAAGCGCCCATGGTGTCGTTGTTGGCTATGATGTAGAGCTGCTGCTCGTGGCAATCGCGCACGGTCTCGTGTACAATGATGGTGTCGTGCAGCTGGCCGGCGCAGTCGTGGATGATGACAGAGTCGCGGAGATAGAGCGCAACAAACACCGTGTCGTGGACATATTCCACCAAGCCGAAATAGGCGGTAAGCGCAGTGTCTTGAGAAAGCGTGAGGGTGCGGGGATTATCGGTGTTACCATCCGACCAGCGGATAAATGAGAAGTCCGCAGCCGGTGTGGCTTCAAATATGGCGGGCTGACTACAGCTGGGCTGCTGAGTTATAGTCACTTGACCCATGGCCTCGGCAACTGAAGTGACTGAGAAGGCGTAGCTGCCAGACTCTATGATATGTGCAAATCTGCCCCACTGGCTGTCTGCCCTATATGCGGCTGCACTGCCACAGGGGACGAATACTTTGCAGTTTGCCGAAACTCCTTTTAACACGTAAGCAGGATCGACCTCCGTGTATCCAGAATAACTAATGCTGGGGGGAATGCTTGACTCGAAAACAATTGTGTCGAGATTGCTACAATGGTCAAAAGCTTCATATCCAATGGTAGTAACTGAACTTGGAATCGTGATACTAGTGAGGCTGCTACAATAGTCGAAAGTGCCATCTTTAATTGAAGTGACGGAGTTTGGAATAGTAATGCTAGTAAGGCTACTACAGTATGCGAAAGCCTCATAACCAATGGAAGTAACGGAGTTGGGAATGGTGACATTGTTGAGACTCTCGCAGTAAGCAAAAGCCGCATTATCAATATAAGTGAGACTGGTGGGTAAAATGATGTTGGTAAGGCTACCGCAATAATTGAATGCATATTCGCCTATTCTTTCAACGGAATTGGGCAAAGTGATGTCTGTAAGGCTGCTGCAGTTATAAAACGCCGCATGCTCAATGGTGGTAACGGAGTTGAGAATGGTGATGTTTCTAAGGCTGCGACATCCAGTGAATGTATTTTCCATTATTGTAGTGATGGAGTTGGAAAGGGTTACATCGGTGAGGTTCTCACATTGGGAAAAAGCAAACCCATAAAGTAAGGTGACTGAATTGGGTATTACGATGTTGGTGAAAGCACAACCCACGAAAGCTTCTCCCCCAATGGTGGTGACAGAGTTCGGTATAGTGAGGTCTGCTAGGCTGGTACATCCCCGGAAAGCCTCCCAACTTATGGATGTAATGGAATTTGGGATGGAAATGGAGGTGAGGTTGCTGCAGCCATCAAAAACATAATCTCCGATGGAGGTGACACTCGAAGGAATGGTTACAGAGGTAAGCGTAGTGCAATCTTGGAATGCTCTTTCCAATATCGTGGTGACCGTGGAAGGAATTGTGATTACAGAGTCGTGTCCCACATATCTCAACAGTCGAGTATGGGCTGCATCTTCGAAGATGAAGTCGGTGGACAGAAAATAAGCTGTCAGCACAGTATCTTGGATGAGAGTGAGGGTGCGGGGATTGTCGGTGTTGCCGTCGCTCCAATGGTCAAAGGTGTAGTTGTCAGCTGGAGTAGCCTGGATGATGGCGGGAAGAGTGCAAGTGGGCTGCTGGGTGACACTGACCGAGCCCATGGCATTGTCGGCCGAAACTGCCGAGATATTATAATTAATATCCTCTATGAAATTGGTGAATTGATCCCAGCCAGGAGCATTGCGGTATGCGGAAGTGCTGCCGCAGGGAACGGAAATAGAGCAAGAGTGGTAATCACTCAAAAATGCAAATGTGCCTTCACCGCCAGCAAATGGCGGAGTACTTGATTTGCAAACAATCGAACCAAGTAGTTGACAGCCATCAAAAACGTGTTCGCCAATGGAAGTGACGGAGCTGGGAATGGTGACACTGGTGAGAGTGCAGTAGAAGAATGCCCAATCTTCAATAGTAGTGACGGAATTGGGAATGTCGGCAGAATTGGCACTGTAAAAGCAACCACACAAATGGGTCTTGGTAGCGTCGGAAAAAATAAAAGGTTCCTCAACATATCCATTCACGCCCAGCGCATTCCATGGCGAACCCGTGGCAGAGCCATGATAAATGATGTTTCTTACACCAAAGAATGCAAAATCATCAATGGTAGTGACTGAGTTAGGAATGGTGAGATTGACGAGGTTGTAGCAGTGGGCAAAAGCAAGGGCGCCAATGGATGTGACAGAATTGGGAATGGTAACGTTGGTGAGGCCAAAACAGCCATAGAAAGCCGAAGAGGCAATGGAAGTGACGGTGTTGGGAATGGTGACGCTAGTGAGATCGTAGCAGCCACCGAAAGCCATAACGCCAATGGAAGTGACCGTGTAGGTGGTGCCACCATAGCTGACCGAAGAGGGAATGACGAGATTGCCAGTGTAATATACCAAAAGATCAGGATTTGTGACTGTAGCATTGCCACCACTGATTTTGTAGTAAAGTGTTTGGCCAGAGGGACAGACTGCGCTGAAATCATAATCTTGAGCCCAGGCTGGAGCCAGACTAAGGACGAAGAGGGCAAAGATAAGTATTATTCTTTTCATAGGTGCGGGTGTTTTGTGAATAATCGTTGTTGCAAATTGGCGGTGCAAAAATACAACTTTTTTTTGACTTGACAAGAATTTTCAAGACACCAATTTGTTTTAGGACCGATTTCTCGCTTTCTGCAAATGGCAACTGCCCTATCATTACTTTAGTTATCTCGCTGATAATCAAAAATATTCCAAGATTAAGTCCTCAAATAGTTTATAGCCATATTTAACAATTCACGAGAATAGCAGTGGCAAGATATTAACCCTGAATCACCCATGAATCTATTCGCTAATTAATTCGTTGAATTATTGCCAATTGCGAATTGCCGGAAGCCGCACTGCGTCAGCCAAAATTCACACATCTCCTTCCTTACATCCAACCCCAATCAGCCTCAGCAAGCACCCATGCACAACCCCAAGCTTCGCCCATACCCCACTAGTTTTACCTTAGTTATACTATAGTTATACCTTAGTTATTCTATTCTATATAGGATAACTATAGAATAAATAAGGTATAAATATAGGATAAGGAACGGGCTTACTACGGGCTCACTGTGTTCTCTCGGTTGCAGTGTTGAGCGGTTTTTGTTGTGTTAAGTGGTGGCTTGAGGTGTGGATATAGGCAGGTGTCAAAGGCCATTTAGGTGCGGATTGGGCAAGAGTAGTTGCATTTTGGTCTGGAATCTATCGGCCGGGTAATGGCAAAATAAATTTTGTCATTACGCTTGATTTTTGTATCTTTGCATAAAAGTTGTATATATCTGTAGTGTTTTGTAATGAATTGATTTTTAATGCAAAATATGCAAAATAAATATGGGCATACATGACTTTTTTTGATAGAAATTATTAATGAAATTAATTCATCCAACAGGTTGTCAGTATTATAAAACCGGCAGGATTTCTATGTCTTGACATCAAAAAATGATTCCATCATGTATTAGAACTATTAGACTCTGAAAGCATATATCAAGGGGCGTGGTCATCTGCTCGACAGCCATGTGGTAGTGAACCGCACTCTTCTTTTTTAGGCGAAATACCAAAGGAAGAAAATCAAGAAGGAACACCAGATGAAGAGAATCGAGAATTGAAAGACTCATTACTCGCACTCGTTCAACCGAGCATACTGGGGGAAATGGAAAAAACCGAAATGAACAATATCTGACGATTTGGTCTTTTGCGAGGGTCGTAACCTCGGTCAGAACAAGTTTAATAAAAATTGAAATAGAATATGGATTCAAAAAATAATCATATCTACATAGGTAATACAGACAGACTTTTATCTTGGTCTGGTCATACTCAAAAGGATGATGACGATACCCCATTTGCTGATGAGGAAAGGGATAAGGCTGTTGCAAAGGTCAAAGAGCTTATCAAGAATTATCTTCAGCTTGATAATGTTAACTTTCTATTCGGCACAGGTTCGTCCATTCATTTGGGAGCAGCAAGTATTCAAAATATCCCTGCACAAGCAGAGAAGGATATAGAAAATTCTACAGACGATGATCTTAAAGCAGATTTTAAGAAATACGTTTGTCAACTTCAAAATTCTCTTAAGGATCAATATCACCCAGAAGTAGATGCCCAATTCACAGATGATAGAAACTGGACTCTCATCTATGATGGCACATACATACGTAACTATGAAAGTAATGTTACGCTTGCAGAAGGAGACGTGGATGAGCCGAAGAAACATTATGGTGAGATACTTGTGATGTTTGAAGCACTTCTGAATTATCTTACTGCAATTTCATATCAGAAGGAAGCTGAAAATAAAGAGGATGAAGCTCAACGAGTTCGAAAGTTGATAAATTCACTTAAATGCTCACTTTTCAAGATATGTGACGTGCATGAGAGAACAACAAGTGAACGCGATTTGAAACGAATACACGAAAAAGGATTTGGAGATGCATTTGCGTCCAACAAGTATCTATTTCATGAAAAATTCTTAAAGTCTCTTATGCAGAGACCGCTTAACTTGCGACGCGCAAATATATTTACGAGCAATTATGACCTAGCGTTCGAATACGCTTTTGACAATCTCGGGATAAAGTACATAGATGGATTCTCGGGTTTCCATCATAGGTATTTTAAGCCAGAAACATTCAACTATGACATATTCTATCCAGGTTCTACAACTTCTGGCAAGGTACAGCGTATTGAGAAGGTCTTGCGATACTTCAAATTGCATGGTTCCATAAGTTGGATTAGTGATGGCAACCGTACTCCCAACAATATCTATGGAATCGAGGAAATGCCTATAGATTTAATAAAGAGAAAGGCTGAGGATGGCGGAGAATTTGGATATGGCAACCTGATGATTTATCCAACAGCTGTTAAGAAGAGTTATACATTGGATTTGCCTTATTCCGAATTGTTCAGACACTTTGCTTATTGCACATCTCAACCACAGTCTGTTCTATTTACTATTGGGTATTCATTTTGTGATGAGCATTTTAATGATATTATCTATCAGGCATTGTCCAATCCTTCATTTACTCTCATAATTGTTGATTTTAACGGCTCAGAGAAATCTGCCGAGATCAAGCGACTAAGAGAGTTAAATGATCCTCGAATAATAATTCTTGAAGGCGACTTTTTTGGCGACTTTTTGACTTTGGCAGATAGTCTCATGCCAGATTTCCTTGACACTTCAGCTAGTAATAAAGTAGCAGAAACCCTAAATCAACTCATTTCAAACAGAGAAGAATATGGCAAATGAGAGAAACATTGGAAAGATTGTAACAGTAGATAGCCTTTCTGTATATGTCAGGCTTGATGATGATTTGAAAAGTCTATACAAAAGTGGCTATGAGGAAATTTACCCTGTTGCTCGTATCAATTCCTATGTCATCATTCCTGTTGGCGCGGAGCGTATCGTTGCACTTGTGAATCGAGTGATGACAAGAGAGGAGACAGATTTGTCTAAATCTTCTGGCGCGATATTTCTCACTGAGTCCAGTAGATATTTATCGGCAACAATGGTGGGTACAATAGATGGTGGCAAGTATATTCAAGGTGTTTACAATTATCCTATTCTTGACAATCCTGTATGGTATGTAACAAGAGAAGATCTTGATATCATCTTCGATCAGAAGGACGAGTCTACGCCGATAGACTTTAGTGAAGATTTTTATTTACCAGTAGGTACATCACCAGCTTTTCCTGACTATCAGGTAAAAATCAATCCTGACAGGATGTTTGCAAAGCATGTCGCAATATTGGGCAATACAGGCTCGGGTAAATCTTGTACTCTCTCCGCAATTCTGCAGAGTTTGTTTCAGTTTACATACAATGGAAAGAAACTTTCTAGTGGGCATATCGTTGTCTTTGATACAAATGGAGAATATAAGAATGCCTTTGATATTGATGCAAAACATAAGGTGAATCCTTTTTGGATTAACGAGGATGGTCTCAAAGTTCCGTATTGGTTTATGAACTATGACGATATGGACTATCTATTTGAGCCTACGACTGGAACACAAGGTCCTATCCTAAAACGAGCATTAGCGTTAGCCAAGAGTCAGGTTCCCTCAGAACAAAGGAGATTAATACCAAAGTTATTTATTAATATATTATTATCTCTTTTGAACACTCTTAGTGCAGGTGACCTTAAAACAAGGATTGCGTTATATAACGAGGTTGAACCTATATATAATGCATTCGTTAAACTTAGAGATGAAAAACTTGTAGATTTTGATTTGACATCCATATGTAAGGGATTATCAGATCTATTAGATCAGAAGAAAGCGGGAGGTTTGCATCCAAATGGTAATTATGTGAATGGCACTTACGATGTAGAGCAAGTTAGCGCAGCAATAGAGTGTATAGCGAACAATATTGAGGAATATCAATTGTCATTAGTTGAACAGATATCATCTGAAAATAGGAATATCGATGCCCCATTGTTTTATGACATTAAACATTTGATGTCTTCATGTTTTGACTACGCTATTAAAGAGTCAGCAGTAGGTCAGGATAAGATGAATGAATATGTATCAACGCTAAAGTTGAGAATGCAGTCTTTTATTGATGATATCAGATTGTCAAGTCCACTTTTGTTGAACAATCCAACCGAAATAAACAATGTCTTAGTCAAGTTCCTGTCATATGTATTAGGTGACTATTGTGATGTATATAATAAAGTGGAACAGCAGAAATCTATATATGACAATTACTATGATGAGAGTGAAAGTGATAATGTACACAGCCAAGTTACAATTATAGATATGTCTCTTTTGCCTTATCAAGTGCTTGAAACTATCACAGGGCTTGTAGGACGTATCATACTTGAATTTCTCTCAAGATTTGGAAAGGAAGAGCGTGGAACAATGCCAGTTGTAATAGCTTTAGAAGAAGCTCAAAATTACATACCAGAAATAAACAAGAAAGACCGTGAGTCCATCTCGCGTAAGGTTTTTGAGCGTATAGCACGTGAGGGACGAAAATATGGTTTGTCATTGCTGGTGTCAAGTCAACGTCCCTCCGAACTATCGAAGACTGTTTTGTCACAATGTAATAGTTTTATTGTTCATCGCATTCAGAATCCTGATGATCAAACATACATTAGGAAGTTGGTGTCGTCTGCCAATTCTGAAATATTAAATCAGCTACCAACACTACCGCAGCAACATGTTATTATCATGGGCGATTGTGTCCGAACTCCTGTTGTTGCTAGAATGAACAATGCCAATCCTAAACCGGATAGCAGCAATCCTGAATATATCAAAAACTGGTTGTCTGATAGAAAAGTCGACTATCAAGGTGTTGTTGATAAATGGTTAACAGGTAGTATTGAAGAATAAAAGGACGAGTATGTAGATATGACTTTTGAATGATTTTATCTGTTATTACCATTCCAGATGAATATAAATTGATAAAAAAACAATACGTGCTTGCACGCGAAGTAACCTTTTTAGAAAAGTTTAAATGACATTCTTCTACGATGCGTTTGAAATAACTGTAGGGAAGAAAACTTGGGAGCCTAATACCAACCTTGACAATAGTCAGGTTGTCGGTAACTTCGCAAGTTCCGTGCCGAGTAGGGCTAACCAAAAGAACAAGTTCGCATATGTGGTGAATGGTAATGGATAAATGATAATCGGGGCGACTCATCATGAGCCGCCCCGATGTTGTCTTTGGCAAAATAGGTGATAATTATCGCACCAAGACCCAGAGACTTTCAAAATGTATAATACAATTTAAGTCGTTGAGAAGAAGTTGTATTGATGTTGATAGAGGAATCAGTTGTACCTTGCAGTAGCGATTGTTGGTGACAAGGGTGTCAAAGACAATTTGCAATGTTTAGTGAAAATAAGTGAATGGTGAATAGTGGGTAGGAGTCAAATTGAATTATGATTAATGAATTATGAGTTATGAGTGGGCTACCGTATGGCGGCTTCTGCCCACTCATAACTTATAAATAATAATTCAAAAATCTTCAATCCTTTTTCTTGCCGATGGCTATGTCGTCGGGGTTGATGATGGGGTCGTCCATCTCGTTGCAGAAAGTGGTGCTGTTGTTGAGGGCTGCGCACTTGGTGTCGGGCGAGGTGTAGGCAGCGTTGGGACTGAACCATCTGCCGTCCTGGTACTGGTAGCAGCGGCATTCTTTCATGTTGCAGGAGCTCAGTGCCAGGGTGCCGGCAAGCATCAATAATAGGGTTATCTTTTTCATGGTGTTGTTTTTTTAATGGCGGTCGCAAGTCTATGGTTTGCGACCGCCGGGGTGTGCTATTCAGTGGCTTCGCCCTCCTCGCTGAATGTGAAGGAGTTGGTGAAGGTGGGGATGTAGGATCCCACTTCAATTTCGTCCACAAAGATCCATGCCTGCTGGCCGGTGCTGACGTGCCAGTCGGGCAGCGGGCCGTAGTTGTAGGCTTTGACCTTGATGTAGCGCGCGCTGACATAGGAACCGTGGCAGGTGAAGGTGTGCTGCACGCTCTCTTCTTGGCGCTCAAGGGTGGTGGGGAACTCTTTGTTCTCGACGGTGCTCCAGAGGGTGTAGTGCTTGCCGTCGTTGGACACGCTGACTTCCACTTTTTTGGGGAAGAAGATCCAGCTGCGCATGTTCTCCAGACAGTCGACGCCTACGCTGCTGACAGATTTCTGCTGCAGTAGGTCAATGACTACCTCCATGTCTTGCTGCCAACCTTGCCAGCCACCGATGCGGTAGTTGGTGGTGCCGTAGAGGCGGTCGATGAGGCCTACGGGGCCGTTTTCGAGGTACTGGGGCTCGGGCTTGGTGATGTAGCTGAGGCGTTTGTCGGCAATGAAGCGCTTGAGCTCCTGAGTGACCACGGGGCTGTAGCCGGTGAGGCTGTTGTAGGCCACGGCGCGTAAGGTGATGTCGCGGTTGACGGGGATGGGCCGAGTGTAGCTGAGGGAGTGGGTGTCGGGGGTGGAACCGTCGAGTGTGTAGTAGATTCTAGTGGTGCCCTGGATGTTGGTGTTGACAAAAATTTCGACATTGGTGGAGTCCTCGAAGCGGGGCTGCCAATCGCCGAAGTAGGGGGCGGGGGTGCAGTGCTGCTCCTGGGTGAGGAAGCAGTTGGAGGAGTCGAAGAACGCACCGTCGCGCCAGAATATGCCGGACTCCCAGTTGTTCTTGGCGATGATGATATTCTCGGCATTGTTGTCGCGATGGATAGTGACTTTGTCGAAAACGGGGATGGTGGTGACATATTCGCCGCTGCCGGGGCACACGGGGTAGAAGCCCATGGCCGACATGACATACCAGGCGCTCATCTGGCCGCAGTCCTCATTGCCGCAGAGGCCGTCGGGTACGGGGGCGTAGAGTTGGCTGCGGATTTCGTCAACCAGTTTGTTGAGCTTGTCGGTAGCGCCGAGGTAGGCGTAGAGGTAGGCGGCATGGTGCGAGGGCTCGTTGCCGTGGGCATACTGGCCGATGAGGCCGGTGATGTCGCTCTGCTCGCGGCCTGTGGTCTGGCTGCTGGTGTTGAAGAGCGAGTCGAGGAAGGTCTCAGCCTTGGCCTTGCCGCCCATGCGCTCAATCCATGCGGGGATATCGTGAGGCACGTAGGTGCTGGCCTGCCAGGAGTTGGACTCGGTGTAGTGGTTGTTAACCTCGGTGGGGTTGAAGGGGGTGACGAAGCCACCGTTACGGCGGGCGTGCATGAAGCCGTCGGGGTCCATGATGTTCTGCCAGGAGTTGGCGCGGCGCATATAGGTCTTGGCAACCTCGGTGTAGTAGTTGCTAGTGCTGTCGATATTGGTCTTGTTGCGGCGGGCCTCGTTGAGGGCGAAGGTGGCGATGCACCAGTCATCATATGCATATTCAAGAGTCTTGGAAACCGACTCGTTATCCTCCTGGCTGTCGAGATAGCCCTGGGCGGCATAATGCTGGTGAGCCTCGGTGCGGTTGGAGGTGGCCACCATGGCCTGAAGCAGTTTCAGGCGGCGGGCGGGGGTCCACTTGTCGAGGATGCCAGCCTGCTGAGCCTCAAGGATTACGGGGCATGCGTGGTAGCCTATCATGCAGTGGGTCTCGTGGGCCGAGAGTTCCCACATGGTGAGTTCGCCGCCCTGCTCGAACTGGGTGAGCATAGTGTTAATCCACTGCTCAGTGATGCGAGGCTCGATGATGGCCATGAGGGGGTTGAAGGCACGGTATGTGTCCCAGAGTGAGAAAACGGTGTAGATGGGGGTCTCGGAAGTGTGGATGCTGTCGTCCATGCCACGGTAGCGACCGTCGACATCGCTCCAAAGGTAGGGGGCGGTGTAGCAGTGGTAGAGGGCGGTGTAGAAGTTGCGGCGCTCCTTGCGGCTGCCGCCTTCTACCTCAATCTTGCCGAGCTTCTCCTCCCAAGCCTGGACGGCATGCTGGTGGATGTTGTCGAAAGTCTGGTTTTCGCGGGTGGCGAGGTTCTTGCGGGCGCCCTCACAGTCGACACCGGAGATGGCCACGTAGACCTCCACCTCCTTGCAGTCATCGGGGAGTTCGATGAGGGCCTTCATGCCGCCATCGTAGTATTTGATTGATTTATAGGGCGTATTCAGCTCCATGGCGAAGAAGCATTTCTGGTCGGGATTCCAGGCGTTGCTCTCGCGCCAGCCGCAGATCATACCGGCAGGGGCATTCTTCTCGAACTGGGCTGCAATGACTTTGTCGCGGTGGCGCAGGTCGACCACGATGCCCTTGCGGCCGGGGCCTGGGAAGGAATAGCGGTGGGACGCAACGCGCTGGCTGGCAGTGAGCTCGACCATTACGCGGTTGCGGTCCAGCACCACGCGGTAGTAGCCGGCCTCGGCTTTCTCGCTCCGGTGCTTGAAGGTGGAGAGGTAGCACTCGCGGGGCATATCGTTGGGGTACTGCCACTGTGGGTGTTCCTCCACCACGGGCATGAGCAGGATGTCGCCGTAGTCCTCGCAGCCGGTGCCGCTGAGGTGGGTGTGGCTGAAACCGTAGATGGTGTCGTCGCTATAGTGGTAGGCGCTGCAGCCGTCCCAACCCTCAAGACGGGTGTCGGGGCTGGGCTGGATCTGGCCGAAAGGCGAGATGGCCCCGGGGAAAGTGTGGCCGTGGAAGTCGGTGCCGACCAAGGGATTGACATAGCGGGTGAGTCCGCCTTCGCTACAGCTGGCAGCCATCATGCCCAGGACAATAAATAATAATATCTTTTGAATGGATTTCATAATGTAAATGATGTAATTATAGGCTGGAAGCATAGGCCTGTCCATAGGAATGGGGTAGGGGATATGCTTCCAGCGCTAAGGGTGTGTTGCGGGTGATTATTTAGTCTTCAGTTTGATGAGGGCTGCTGCGCCGAGGATGGCCACTTCGTTGGCCTTGAGTTTGGACATGAAGATGTCGCAGCGGCCTTTGTAGATATTGAGGATGTTTTCCTCGAAGGACTCCTTCAAGGGCTCAAGCAGGGGTGCGCCGACCTTGGTGGGACCGCCCATGAGGAAGATGGCCTGGGGGGCAGAGAAGGTGCAGGCGTTGGCGCAAGCTAGGCCGAGCCAGTTGCCCACCATGCGGTAGGTCTCTTTGGCCAAGGGGTCGCCGGCGTTGGCGGCATCGCCAATCATCTTGCTGGTCACGTCGGCATCGGGTACGTTGGCGCTAATCCAGCCTTCATGCTTGTCGGCATCGGCAGCCACGCCTTTCTCGGAGCGGAGGTCGACATAAGTCTTCACGATACCGCGGGCGGAGGTGTAGGCCTCAAGGCAGCCCTTGCGGCCGCAGCTGCACTGGCGGCCACCGGGAATGAGGATGTTGTGGCCGAGTTCGCCGGCAGTGCCGGTGAAGCCGTGGACCAGCTTGCCGTCGACAACGATACCGCTGCCCACGCCGGTGCCCAGCGTGATTATGATGAAATGGTCCATGCCCTGAGCGCCACCGTAGACATACTCGCCGTAGGCGGCGGCATTGGCGTCGTTGCTCAGCACCACAGGGATGCTGGTGTATTTGCCAAACTCTTTTTCAAATTCCAGCAGGCCCTTCATGGGCAGGTTGGGAGCGCATTCCACACAGCCGGTGTAGAAATTTCCGTTGGGAGCGCCCATGCCGATGCCGGTAAGCTCGTTGAGAGCAATTGCGCTCACACCCTTCTCTGCGTCGCCCTCGGCAATCATGGAGTTAATCTGTTCCATGATGTCGTGCACGTAGATGTGGAAATCGGTGTAGTTGGTGGTGGGAATACTGCGGCGAGCCACGATTTTTGCGTCATCGCGCACAAGGCCCATGTCGGTGTTGGTGCCACCAACGTCAATTCCAATAGCGTAAGTGTTATTCATAATATGTATATTTATAATTTATTTTCAATTATTTGTAGCGCTAAAACTTGCTTTCCAAGCCATATTGTTACGCTACAAAATTACATTTTTTTTTTGAAATATTGGTTGATGTGAAAATATTTTTGTATTTTTGCGGTATGGAAGAACCCAATATTGAGAGAGTTTTTTCTCTAGAAGAGATTGACTATACACGCTTTTGGGGCGATAACGACAAGGTGCTGGAGTTCGTGAGAATTCTGTTTCCGAAGTTAAAAATCATTGCCCGAGGCGAGATGCTCAAGGTTGTAGGCAGCCTTGAGGATATTGATTTTTTTGATACCAAGTTGCAGGCCATGATGGCCCACTACGAGAAGACCGGCCGCCTGAGCGAGAACGCTATCATGCAGATTTTTGAGAGCGGCGGCACCACACCTGATGCCGAGACTTTCGAGGATATTTTGGTGCATGGCCGCAACGGTCTGCTGGTGAAGGCCCGCACTCCCAACCAGAAGCGCCTGGTGGAGGCGGTGAAATCCACCGACATGGTGTTTGCCATAGGCCCTGCCGGTACGGGTAAGACCTATACGGCTGTGGCGCTGGCTGTGCGCGCACTTAAGAATAAAGAGGTGCGCCGCATCATCCTCACCCGCCCCGCAGTGGAGGCTGGCGAGAATCTGGGCTTCCTGCCCGGCGATATGCGCGACAAACTCGACCCCTATCTGCAGCCGCTTTATGACGCTCTCCGTGATATGATACCCCAGGCTAAGCTCCTGAATTACTGGGAGGACAATACTATTGAGATTGCTCCCTTGGCCTTCATGCGTGGCCGCACGCTGGACAATGCTTTCGTGATTCTTGATGAGGCGCAGAATGCCACCTCGGCCCAACTCAAGATGTTTCTCACCCGCATGGGAAGAAATGCCAAGTTTGTCATCACCGGCGATGTCACGCAGATCGACCTCCCTCGCCACCAGCAGTCGGGACTGGTGCAGGCCACCCGCATCCTTGAGGGTATCGAGGGTATCAGTATCATACAATTAGATAATACCGATGTGGTTCGACACAAATTGGTCACCCGCATCATCCGGGCATACGACCGCGCCGCCACCTCGGCTCAGGTGGCAGAGCAGCAGTCGCAGGAATCCTCCAAAACTCAGACTAATGATGAAAACCAAGCCTAACTGCAAGATAAATCTCGGCCTGCGTGTGCTCCGCCGTCGTGCGGATGGCTATCACGACCTGGCCACCGTGTTCCTCCCCGTGCCCCTTTGCGACGAGCTGGAAATAGAAGTCCTGGATCAGCCAGCAGGGGAGAGCCTTGTGGCTTTTACTCAAAGTGGTATCGTGGTCGACTGTCCGCTGGAAGACAATATCTGCGTGAAGGCTTATCGGCTCCTTCATGGCGAGTTTCTGCAGATTCCTCCGGTGCGGATGCATCTCACTAAGAACATCCCCTTTGGAGCCGGACTGGGTGGAGGCAGCTCCGATGCCGCTTTCACTCTGCGGATGCTCAACCAGATGTTTTCGCTGGGGCTTGATGCCCAGCAATTGAAAGGGTTTGCGACCCGGCTAGGGGCAGACTGCGCATTCTTCATTGATAACGAACCCTCTTATGCCACGGGCATCGGCGACCAACTTTCGCCCCTGGGATTCAACCCATTGGAAGGTTATCGCCTTGTTATGGCCAAGCCGTCGGACGCAATATCCACCCGCGAGGCTTATGGCGGAATACGTATCGACCCTAAGGCTTCGCAAGGTCCTGAGTTGACTGAACTGCTGCGCCATCCCATTGCCAAATGGCGAGACACTGTGGTGAACGATTTCGAAACCACGGTATTTCCTCTCCATCCGGCCATTGCCTCCCTCAAGCAATTGTTCTATGACCACGGTGCCCTATATTCGGCTATGTCTGGCAGTGGTGCCACTGTTTTTGCCCTCTTCCCCGAGGCAGAGCCGCTGACTCAGCAATTGATTGATGCTCTAGGTGATATGCGGATATTGTAGTGGCTGACTGAATATAAAAAAGAACTGCTCTTGACAATAAGGGCAGTTCTTTTTTTATGAATGGAAATAAAGATTAGTCTAGTCGTTGTAGATTTCGTGGAGTTCTACTTCGTAGATGACAGGTGTGTTGGCGGGAATGCCGCTGGCACCGGATACGAGGTTGTGGGGGAAATAGAAGCGGAACTGGCTGCCGGCGTTCATGAGCTGGAGGCCGCTGTAAATACCCTTGAACATAGAGGGTGCGATGTTGTGGACGATGGGGTCGCGGTGGCCGTAGGTCTCGTCTAAGACTTCGTTGGTAATCATGTTGATGCCTTTGAAATCGAACTTGATACGCTGGCCGGCTTTGGCGTTGGCACCGTGGCCTTCGCGGAGAACTTCGTAATAGTAGCCATCATCGGACTTCTTTATGTTGGGGTTCTCTTTGACCAGCTTTTCAAAGTATTTCTGTTCTTCCTGGCTGGCCTGGTTCACTTGGTCTTGTCTCTGCTGGTGGATGCTCTGGTTGGCCAGGAACGAAATGTACTGGCATGCAGCGGAATAAGCCTCTTCGCTCAAGGGCTGTTTTTGGCCACGGAGAGTGCTCTCGAAAGCTTCACGGATCAAATTTTCGTCAAAATCATAGAATCCGGTTTGAGCTGTGCGGGCAAGGCTCATGCCCATGGCCCAGCTGAGGGAGTCTTGTTGGTTGGCGAGTACTTTCTTCTCTACATTGTTGCCGCAACTGCTGATGGCGAGCAGTGCTATGACGGCGGCTAAAGTGAATACTATTTTCTTCATGTTGTGTATTATTTTCTAGTTATTTGCCTCGGCCTTGGAAGATGATGCCCACGGTGTAGATGAGGATTTTGATGTCGGTAGTAATCGACATATTCTCAAGATAGAGGAGGTCGTATTTCAGTCGCTCGCACATCTCATCAACGCTGCTGGCATAGCCGTATTTTACTTGCCCCCAGGAGGTGATGCCGGGCTTGATTCGTTGCAGCAGGAGGTACTCGGGGCATTGCTTGACAATCTGGTCGATATAGAACTGACGCTCAGGACGGTAGCCGACAATAGACATGGTGCCTTTGAACACATTGTAGAATTGGGGAATCTCGTCTAGTCGAACTTTGCGCATGAATCGGCCCCAGGGGGTAATGCGGGGGTCGTTGTCGCGCGAGAGGGCTGGGCCACAAGACTCGGCGTCCACATACATGCTGCGGAATTTGTGCATCTTGAATGGTTTGCCTTGGTATCCAATGCGTTCCTGTGCATAGAAGATGGGGCCGGGGCTGGACAACTTGACCATGATGGCGGTGAACAGAAATACCGGCGACAATATGATGAGGGCCATAGCCGACAGGACGATGTCGGCCATGCGCTTGACGGAATACTGCCATTCTTCCATCAGTCGGGTGTCGATAGTGATGAGGGGCGAATGGAAAATGCTGTCCACACGCACCATGCCCAAAATGATGTCGCGTGCGTCGGGAGTGATCTTGATAATCACTTTTCCGCAGCCATCCAGTGTGCGTAGAATTTGCTTGATTTCAGCCTGTTCGTGGTCTTCAACGGCAATTATCACCTCCTCAATGTTGTGCTGTGCTATCAGGCTTTTGACCTGCTCAGAAGTGCCGAGGCATGGCATAACGGCAGAAAGGTGCGACTCGGCTGTGGTTGTATCCTGGCTGTTGTCGACCGAGACAAAACCTACAAATAGGTTGCCGGAGTATTTCTCCTGGTTCTCAAGGTCAAGGTAGGTCTGGTAGGCCTTATTGTGGCTGCCGATAAGCAGTGTTGGGAATCCGATGCTGCGGTTGTGGACGCAACGGACAATGTGTGAGGTCTGGATAACTCGGCAGATGTAGGTGAGCGAGAAGTGGATGACCAGGAGAAACAAGAATGTGAGATAGTAGTTGCCGTAGGTCCTCACCTCGTCGTCGAGCAGCAAAGTGAAGAAGATGACAACCACACCTATGACGCTGGCTATCACAGTCTGCTGGAATTCCTTCAGTCGGGATTTTCGTAGCACGTTCATGTAGGTGCCCTGGATGGTGTAGAGTGCCAGCCAGCCTAGCGGCACTAGGCAGATGCCAATCCAGAAATTGGCATCGGTATAGACTTGGGCAACATCTTCAAAATCGGTTTGCTCCAGCACTATCTTGCGGAACAGGAAGAGCAGTACCCAGGCCACCATGGCGCTGAGGAAGTCGAAGATGATGTATCTGATGGTTGCTTGTTTGGCCTTCATAAGCGGAGGGGTAGTCTGACGTGTTGCTATTTGACTGTCAGGATTTTTACGTTGTCGATTTTCACGTTGGCTTCCTTGCCCTCGGTATTGACGGCTTGGAAGTAGATTTTGAACGGTGTGGTGTAGTAGAACTGGCTCCAGGTGCGGCCTAAGTTGATGTAAATCTTATTCCATTGTTTGTTGGGATTCAGACACATGATGGATTTGATGGAGGTGTTGCCAGAAGAAGATACCTCGTGTCCTATCATGTTGATATACAGCTCCACATCGGTAATGTAGTCCATCTCAAGGTAGAGATAATTGTTGGGAATGTTGAATTCGTCGATGAATTCGAAATTCACATTCTTGACAGTGTCCGGGATATGGATGAGACCGTAGCCCTGGCCGGTGCAGGCATTTTCGGGATCGGATACCCAGACCACCGTGCTGTCGAAATGCGAAGAGAAAATGGTGGGCTCGAAATAGTCCTCGGTCAGCACATTGATGTTCTGGCGCGTATAGTAGTGCGTTTCAAGGTTGCCGAAGTTGAGCACGCTGTCGGCATAAAGCACGGCGGTGTCGATATTGATGGTCTGGTAGAATGGATAGTAGATTCTAGTGGCCGAACTGCCGTTTTGCTTGATGACCGGGATAACATGCAGGTATTTCATCTTGCCATGGCGCAGGACGGGAGCGGTGCAAGGCAGCTGGAATACGCCGATGTTGGTCTCGGCATTATCGCCTTCAAAATAGCCGATGAGCTGCACGGCATCAATCTTCGAAGTGTAGAACCCCGGCTCAGATGAGGGCGCGTTGTGCTCCTGGGGAGTCACTTTGATGGAATCAATATGTATATAAGCTGGCACTGTAACATCGCCTTGGAATTTCTTGCAGGCACTGAAAATGAATGCCATAAGTGCGATGGCCAGAAAGATGCTCGTAGTATATTTCGTTAAATTCATACATCAAAGTAACGCAGTATTGTTTTTTTTAGTATTCCCGCCGTGAAAAATATTAAAGCAAATTGTTCGCCGGTAGTTGAACCCAGAGTTTCAAGGGTTATCAGGAAGGGTTGCCACTTGTTGATAGAAAATGGACGGCTTAATGGCATACTTAACGAGTGCTAGTGATACTCAGTAAATAAATATCACGCATATCAAGGTGATTAACAGGAAAATATGCGCCACTACATCTAAAATCAATAATAGTAGGTATTTTTTCTCTTTTGTGGTCCTGTATTTATCTCTGAAAAAGAAGATCTTGTCAATATATTCACTCAGTCGTATCTTTCGTAGTCCGAATTTATATATATGTGGAATAAAGTTCAATACCCCATAGGCACCGAAAAAATAATAAATATAATCAGTTTTCATGGTCATAAAATCTTCTTTGTTTTTAGGTGGGCTCAAAAATTTCAACTTCTTGTTTGTAGGTGTTCGGCGGAAATCCTAGTTAGCCGCTTCGCTATAGGTGTCCATCAGGCGGGAGCAGACTCTGGTGGAAGATTGCCTTTATTCTACAACATACCGCTCAATATTGCGGTGCTCCTTGGAAAAGTTGAGACCTACGCGGATGATTTGCTGGCCATCAAGTTGAAATGGAAGGGTGTAGTCTTTATTTTTTATCTGTGCCAAGGCCTCCTCGGCGGTGCCGTCCAGCTTGAACTCCATCACATAGCAGTAGTTGGGGGCTTTCAACACCAGGTCAATCCGCCCGCGGCTAGTGTGATACTCGGCCTGGACATAGAACCCCATCAGCTTGGCCACAATCCATATAACATTCTGATAATGATTCTCTAAGTCCTTGACCAACTCGTAGGGTGTATCGGCAAAGAGGCTGCGCAGGCGCTCAAGGAACTGCTCGGTGCGCCCGGCTCGCACATCCTGCACAAAGTTTTTGCCGTCAAAACTAGTGCTTCCCTGCCTACATGAGGTATAGAATGGCAAGAGATATTTGGCAAACCCTTCGGCAACTTCATCGTTGGGAAACCCCAATCGATAGGTGCCAAATTCTGCGTCGCAGCCCTTGATGGTGAGATATCCGCTTTGGAAAATGACAGGGATGGGGTTCTGCGAAGTGATATCGATGGAGTTGAGCGTGTCGGCATCCGTCTCATAACTGGCCATCTGCTCAAGGTTGGTATCGTGTTCCTGAAGTAGCTGTACAAGATACGAGGGTGTGCCGGTCTCAAACCAATAGCTGCCAAACTTCTGTCTATCAAATGTATTCAGTACACTGAAAGGATTGTAAACGCCAGGTGCGGTTTCCTCAAAATGATATCCGTCATAGCGTTTGCGCAGTCGCTCTACGCATTCATCATGGGTCAGATTGTTGGCCTCGGCCAGCTGGTCAATCTGGGCGGGGAAGTTTGCCACAAGCTCTTGCTCGGTAATGCCGCAGATGTCGTAGTAGCGGCGGTCCATC